>JAJZCG010000064.1 GCA_021846225.1 Pseudomonadota bacterium
CGGCGCCTTCAATTTTGGCGATTATACGCTGAGCGATGTCGCCCGCATCGAGGTGGTGCGGGGCGCGATGTCGGGCCTGTATGGCTCCAATGCGATCGGCGGGGTGATCAACATCATCACGCTGCGCGGTTCCGGCCGCCCGAAGGCGCGCGTGACGCTGGCCGGGGGGTTCCCCAGCCAGGGGCAGGCGAGCGCCACGGTGTCCGGCTCGTCGGGCAAGTTTGACTACGCGTTGACCGGCGCGCTCGATGAGGAGTCCGGGTTTGATTATACGCCAAAGCGCATGAGCGTTTATGCGGGCGTGAAAGATCCGTTCCGCTCGCAGCTTGCCTCGGTCAACCTGGGTTATACGCCGGTGCCCGGCACGCGGGTTTATGTGGTGGGCCGCGCGCAGCAGACCACCGCCGGTTTCCCCGATCTGGGGTATCCGATCTATGATGATCCGAACAATTACGACAAGAACACCAATTATTTCGGCAAGCTTGGCGTTGCCAGCAATCTGTTCAACGGCTGGCTGAGCACGGAGCTGTTCGTGGCCCGGCTGGACAACACGCTGCACAACACCAACCTGCTGGACGCGGCGGACCCGAACCAGGTGCAGGCCGATGAGGTGTATCATGGCACACGCACCGATGTGCAGTGGAACAACACCGTGCATCTGCCCTATGTGGGCCGCACCTCGGATTCCGCGGTGCAGTTCGGCGCTGAATACATCAATGATACAGCGCATGAGCGGGTGAACGATGCGTATTACGGCTCCCCGTTTGTGGCGCTGGTGGGCGCCTCGCAGCATACCTGGGCCGGGCATGCGGGGGCGCAGACGACATTGCTGCGCCGCCTCACCCTCACCGGCGCGCTGCGCGATGATGCTGTCTCGAGTTTCGGCAATGCGCTCACCTGGCGCGTGGGCGGTGTGCTGGCGGTGCCGGAGGCCGATATGCGGCTGAAGGCATCCTACGGCACCGGGTTTCTGGCGCCCTCCTTGTATGATCTGTACGGTCAGAACAGCTCCGGCGGCTACACCTACCAGGGCAACCCAAAGCTGAAGGCCGAGTACAGCAGCAGCTTCGAGATCGGGCCGCAGTTTGATATTCCGGGCTTCGGGCAGGGCGATTTCGCGAGTATTTCGGCAACCTATTTCCAGTCGGACATCCGCGATCTCATTACCTACGTTTCGCTGCCGCCCAATTATACCAGCTCGACGGAGCGCAACATCGGGCAGGCGCGCATTCATGGGGTGGAGAGCGAGCTGGTGCTGAACCCAGCCCCCTGGCTGAGCGCGGATTTCACATACACCTACACCAATGCGATTGATGCACAGACGCGCGCCGCCCTGTTGCGCCGGCCGCAGGATGCGGGTTCCGCGACGCTGACATTCACCCCGGCGCCTGGGTTCAGCATTACGCCGCAAGTGCAATATGTGGGGCGGTTCAGCGATTATCTGTACGACAACAACGGCTATCCGATTGCCGCGGGGACCGGCAGTTCACGCCCGGGGACGATTGTGAATTTGAACGCGCAGTACCGGCTGGATGATAAATTCACCCTGTTCGCCGCGGGTAAGAACATTCTCGACTCAAATTTCGAGCCGGTGAATGGGTTGCAGATGCCCGGAGCCTCGGTGCTGCTGGGGGTGCGCGCCACCATTCAGTGAATGCCACCATTCAGTGAAGGAGAAACGGGCATCGCGAGGTGCCCGTTTTTGTTTTCGGGAGTACTTTCAGAAGAACGTGGCGAGGCGGATTTCAATATTGCGGTTCAGCGGGCCGCCGTGTGAGGCGAGATCGTATTCGCCGATGGCCATGAGCTGCAGGCGCGGCGAGAGGAAGGTTGCGCCGATGAGGCGCAGCTGCGTCTCGTTGGTGCGGTTGCCGGAATCGAGCGTGCCGCCGCCCTGCAGGTTATAGGTCTGCTTGCCGCCGAAGGATTGGAACAGGCCCGGCGCGATGAACGCACCCATGGAGGGCGCGAACTCATACGGCAGATAAATGCGGAATTCCTGCGAGGGTTGTTCGTGGAAACTGGCGGGAACCACCCGGCTGGCTTGCAGCGGGTTGGTATCGGGGATCGCCCCGCCGCTCAGATAGTTATAGGTGCTGTAGATTGCCGGGATGTTGTTGGCCGAGACCTCAGGCGATACATAGGCCGATTGCCCATTGGCGCCAAACATATAGCTCTCGCTCCAGAGTTCCACCGCCAGGTTTTGCGTGGTGGGCGTGCCCCAGAGCACGGTACGAAAGCCGAGTTCCAGCTCGTAGGTCCAGGTGTTCTGGCCGGGGTTGAGGTTGGCGCTACGGTTGAAGCTGGCCAGGGGCGGTGCGATCCACGGGGCGATGACGCCGTAGGTGCCCGCCTTCGGGTGGTTGAGCACATAGGAGAACACGCCGAAATACGGCTGGCCGAAGCCGCCGTTATGCGAGAGGTTGGCGCGCCCCGCCCCGTAGGCGGGAAGCTGCCCGCCAAGGGCTGGCACATAGGGGCCGGGGATATTGGCGATGCTTGCTTCCTGCCCGCCAATAAAACCTCCGTAGGGCACGTAAAACTGTACGCCGGAGAGGATGCCATCAATATCGAAGGTGCGGATATAGCGGCCGACCATGATATCCATGGAAATATGCGTGTTCTTGCTGTAGCTGCCGCCATGGGCGGCGCCGATGCCGGACGCATCGGTAAACAGGTTGTAGAACATGCCGATGTTGACATTGACGGGAGGCGCAATGCCGTCACCCGGAAGCGCGTCCGACGCGAAAGCCGCATGCCCTCCCAACCCCACCGCAAGCGGCAGCGCCATGCTGAACAAAACTGCGCGGAAATTTTTTCCACGTACCGCCATCTTCAAACCCCTTCTCCCCGCGGGCGCTTCTGGGCGCTGGCCCGCTCGAGATTGATGACAGGCTTTCCTTATGAAACTGTCAATTGTTTGTGTATAATTCCTTAATAATATCAGATAGCTGTGGCCGGTTTGGCACATCGCCCGCCGCGGCTTTTCAGTTATCGCCGCGCGGCGGAGCGGGCGCGCGAGGCCAGGGCCAGCATGGTTTGGCGGCAAAACGCCTGGTCGGGGGTGAGGGTCTGCTTGCAGGCGGCCTCGGCCCGTAAGCTGGCGGCAATCCCCTCGGTGAGGGCGGGCAGCGACCATATGTTAAGCGCCCGGGTGACCAGATTTTGCCGTTTGAAGAACACCGGCGGGCGCATTCCCGCCATCGCCTCGGCGGTGGAGGCGCCTTGTGCGATGGCCCCGGCCGCCACCCGCAGGCGCATCAGCTCGCCCAGCAGCATGCGCAATATGCCGACCGGAGACTGCCCTTCGTCATAGGCCAGGGCCAGGGCGCGGTCGGTCGCCGCGGGGTCACCGGTTATGGTGGCGTCGATGGCCTCCTGCACCGAGGTGTCGCCGCCATCGGCCAGGGCGGCGCAAACATCGGCGAGGCTGAGGCGCGGCTCCGCCCCGGCGTAGAGCACGAGCACCTCCAGCGCCTGGCGCAGCAGCCCTTCCTCGCCGGAGAGGTTGCTGGCGGCCCAGGAGGCGGCATCCTGGTCGATGCTGATATTCTGCGCCCGCAGCCGCGCGGTGATCACGCCGGGCAGCCGGGCGGAGTCGATCGCGTAGCAGGCGATGGCGGTGGCGGCGGGGGATTTCTCGGCCAGCGCGCGCAGTTTGGATTTGCCGGTCAGCTCGCCGGCCTCCAGGATGATGAGCGCATCCGGCGGCGCTTTCAGCAGTGCTTCGACTGGCTTCACCAGGGTTTCGTGCGCGTCGCGCACGCGCACCACGCGCTTGCCGCCGGTGAGCGAGGCGGCGGTGGCTTCCGCCAGCAGGGTGGCCGCGTCCGGGTTGTGCAGTTCGGTGAAGCGGAAGGGGTCTTCCAGCGCGCCGGGGAAGGCGCGTACCAGTGCCAGCCCACGCTCGGCCACAAGGCCGGAATCCGGGCCGTAGATGAGCACGACCGGTGTGTTCGGGTTTTTTAGGAACGCCTCGGTGCGCCCGGCCTCAAGCTTCATGCGCCTGGATGAGTGTCAAAATACGCGGCGACCTGGCTGGTGATCTGCGCGGCGATGGTCTCCGCGAGCTGCTTGTCCACTGTGCCGGTCTCCAGGGTGAGGGCGAAATATTGCTGGTCGACGACGTTGGCCGCGTTCTCGGTGGTGGCGGTGCCGGTGGCGAGCGGCGCGCCGCCGCCGATGGGGGTGAGCACCCAGCTGGCGGTTGCGGTCATGCGGTTGCGGGTGGTTGCGGTGTCCTGCTGCACGCCGATGCCGGCGGTGCCGATGGTGTAGTTCACGGTGAGGCTGTAGAGTTCACGGTCTGGTGCGCCGGCGGTGTGGAGCTGGGTTTCCAGGCTCTCGCGCAGCATCTGGCCGGTGCGCTCGGGGATATTGCCGACCGCCACGGTATCGAGCCGTTGCGCCACGCCTGCGCGCCCGCCCTGGCCATACAGCGGCGTGAAGCCGCACCCGGCAAGGGCGAGCATGCCCAGGAGGGGCAGCAGCCTACGCGGGTTTGACGACAAAGTTCACGATCCTGTCCGGCACGCAGATTTCTTTCACGATGAGCTGCCCTTGTAATGCGCCCGCCACCGCCTGCTTGGCAATCGGCAACGCCACATCGGCCTTGGCACCAGCGGGCAGCAGCACGGTGCCACGCAGCTTGCCGTTCACCTGCACCGCGACGGTGACTTCATCAACCGTGAGATAGGCCGGATCGGCCTTCGGCCAGGGGTTGGCCGCCACCAGCCCGGCGCCCGGGCGCAGCGCCGCGAAAATCTCCTCGGCCAGATGCGGCATCATCGGCGCGATCAGATGCGCGATGGTCTCGATGGCCTCGAACCTTGCCCAGAGCCAGGCGGGTTCGGTGGGCGAGGCCCCGGCCAGCGCGCCGGAAAGTTCGTAAATCCGCGCGACGGCGAGGTTGAAGGTGAAATTATCCAGCGCTTCGCTCACCGCGGCGATGGTGCGGTGGGTGAGCTGGCGGAGCTTTTTGGCCTCGCCGGTGAAACTCTCGGGCTGGGCTGCGCGCGGCTCGGCGGCGATGGTCAGGGCCAGGCGGTAGAGGCGGTGGACGAAGCGGTTGGCGCCCAGAATGCCGCTCTCGGTCCATTCCACATCGCGCTCGGGCGGATTGTCGGACAGGACGAACCAGCGCGCGGTGTCGGCGCCGAAGCGGTCGATGATGACGCCGGGGTCCACCGTGTTGCGCTTGGATTTGGACATTTTCTCGATGCGGCCGACGGTGACCGGCTCGCCGGTTGCGGCGTGTTTGGCACCCTCGGGGGTTTTGACGACCTCTTCGGGGTAGAGCCAGTTGCCCTGCGTATCCTTGTAAGATTCATGCGTGACCATGCCCTGCGTGAACAGCCCGGCGAAGGGCTCCGCCAGGGCGGCATGCCCGGTTTTTTGCATCGCGCGGGTGAAGAAGCGGGCGTAGAGCAGGTGCAGAATCGCGTGCTCGATGCCGCCGACGTACTGGTCCACCGGCAGCCAGTGGTTGACCGCCGCCAGATTGGTCGGCGTGGCCGCGTGCGGGGCGGTGAAGCGGGCGAAATACCAGGAGCTGTCGACGAAGGTGTCGAACGTGTCGGTCTCGCGCGTGGCGGGGGCGCCGCATTGGGGGCAGGGCACGTGCTTCCAGCTGGGGTGGTGGTCCAGCGGGTTGCCGGGGCGATCGAACGTGACATCTTTCGGCAGGATGACCGGGAGCTGGCTGGCTGGCACCGGCTGCGGGCCGCAGGCGGCGCAGTGGATCACCGGGATCGGGCAGCCCCAGTAGCGCTGGCGGGAAATCCCCCAGTCGCGCAGGCGCCAGTTTTGCACCGCTTTGCCGGCGCCTAAGCGTTCCAGCGCGGCGATGGCTGCGGGCTTGGCCTGGGCGGTGGGCAGGCCGGTGAGGAAGCCGGAATTGACGATGACGCCATCGCCATCCAGCGCCTTGGTCAGTTTTTCGGGGATGGAGTCGACGCTGGGGGCGACGACGATGGGGATGGGCAGGGCATATTTGCCAGCGAACTCGAAATCGCGCTCATCGCCGCAGGGGCAGCCGAAAATGGCGCCGGTGCCGTAGTCCATGAGGACGAAATTGGCGATCCAGACCGGGAAGGTCTCGCCGTTCAGCGGGTTGGTCACGCGCAGCCCGGTATCGAAACCCCTTTTCTCGGCCTGCTCGATGGCAGCCTCAGAGGTGCCCTGGGCGGCGCATTCAGCCAGGAAAGCGGCGGCCTGCGCGCTGGACTCCGCGACCGCCCGGGCGATGGGGTGTTCCGGCGCGATGGCGAGGAAGGACATGCCAAAGAGCGTGTCCGGCCGGGTGGTGTAGACTGTGATCGAATCAATGCCGCCAACCGGCGCGGTGAGCGCGAAGGTGACATCCGCGCCCTGGGAATGGCCGATCCAGTTCTCCTGCATCAGCTTCACCCGCTCGGGCCAGCGCGGCAGGTCTTTCAGGCCCGCCAGCAGGTCTTCGGCGTAATCGGTGATCTTGAGGAACCATTGCGAGAGGTTCTTTTTTTCGACCGGGGCGCCCGAGAGCCAGCCGCGCCCGTCGATCACCTGTTCGTTGGCCAGCACGGTATGGTCCACCGGGTCCCAGTTCACCGCGCTCATGCGCCGCTCGACCAGGCCGCCCGCCCAGAAATCCAGGAAGATTTTCTGCTGCTGGCCGTAGTATTCAGGATCGCAGGTGGCGAATTCGCGCGACCAGTCGAGCGAGAGGCCCATGCGCTTGAGCTCGCCGCGCATGGTGGCGATGTTGGCATAGGTCCAGCTTGCCGGGTCTGTCTTGCGTTGGCGGGCGGCGTTTTCAGCGGGCAGGCCGAAGGCGTCCCAGCCCATCGGGTGCAGCACATCGTATCCGCCGGCGCGCTTGTAGCGGGCGACGACATCGCCCAGCGTGTAGTTGCGGACATGCCCCATGTGGATTTTGCCGGAGGGGTAGGGGAACATCTCCAGCACATAATACTTGGGTTTGCCGGTGGCGGGGATGTCCGCGGCCTTGAACAGTCCGGCAGCCTCCCAGGCGGCCTGCCAGTGCGGCTCGGCGGTGGTGAAATCGTAGCGAGTGGTTTCAGTGTCTGACATTGTGCCCTGTGTTTAGTGAACCCGGGCGGCCGCGCCAAGAGGCGGGCGGACCGGGCTAACGGTTCAGGCCTGAGATCATCGCCTGCGCGGCGGCGTTGCCCGAGCGGATGGCGCCTTCGATGGTCGCGGGCAGGCCGGTGTCCGTCCAGTCGCCGGCGAGCATGAGGTTGGGGTTGGCGGTTCTGGTTTTCGGGCGGCGGGCCATTTGCGCCGGGGTGGCCAGCATGGTGGCGCGTTTTTCCCATACGGTGCGGTAGATCGGGATTTCGGGTGGAAGCGAGAAGGCGCTGGCGATTTCGCTCCAGACTTTGGTGGCGATGTCGTCCGCGCTCATGTCCGCATAGCGGCTGGCGGCGGAGATGGTGACCGAGATCACGCTGCTATGGGCGAAGACCCATTCTGTCATGCCGCCGATGAAACCCCAGAAACCGGCCTCGCCGGGGGGCAATGAATATTTGAAATGCAGATTATAGATCGACTCGAACTCGTTCGGCACGGTCAACCCCGGCACCAGCTCGGCCGCGGCCCAGGGGGGTACGGCGAGGATGGTGGCCTGCGCCGGGTCCAGCTCGCTCACCCGTTCGCCCAGGCGGATCACCGCGCCGCGCTCGCGCAGCCAGCTCAGCGCCGGGTCGACAAAGGTCTCCGAGAGGCCGTCGCGCGCATAGCGCGGGATGGTGGCATAGCCGCCCAGCTCCAGGCTCTCGGCGAACACGCTGCGCAGCGCCGCCGCCGCGGCCACCTGCGGGCTGGTGTTGAGCGCGGAGACGGCCAGCAGCTCCAGCAGCTGGGTATAGAGCGGCCCGGTTCCGGCCAGCAGCGGGGCGACCAGATCAGTTGGTTTTGCCCGGCGGATTTTTAACAACCCCAGATAATGGTGCAGCTTTGTGCCCGGCACGCGGCGCCTGCGGGAAAAGATCCACCAGGGAAAGCCGCCCTGGTTGAGCCGCAGCGTCCAGCTCTTTCCGGTGCGCAGGTCATGAAACGGAAAAATCGGCTCGGCAGGCCCGGTGAGGGAGCGTTTCGCGCCGATCCGGTGCAGGTAGGCGAGGGTCGCGATATTGCCCGAGAGCAGCAGGTGGTTGCCGTTATCGATGCGGCAGCCGAGCACGTTGTCATAATGCGAGCGCGCCCGCCCGCCGGCGGTTTTCGCGGCATCGAACAGCACGACATGATGCCCGGCCTCGGTGAGCTGGCAGGCGGCGGCGAGACCGGCGACCCCCGCGCCGATGATATGTACACTCATCGCGCGCTCACGCGGCCAGCAGGCGCGCGGCCAGCACGAGCTTGCGCCAGGCCGGAAGTTTTGCGCGCGGGCCCGTGTAATCGAAGTTCCGCCGCCGCAGGATGCCGAGCAGCGGGCGGTAGCTGGCTTGCATCAGCCGGGCCGGACGCATGGCCCTTTGGTCGCAGCGCGCCATCGCGGCCTCAGCCTCGGCGAATTTTTGTTCCGCCATGGCGGCGAGCCGGGCGCAGACCACGGGCAGCGCGGGCGCGGCCAGCGCGGCCTGAGGCTCCGGCGGAATTCCCGCTTCCTTCAAAAACTCCATGGGCAGATACAGACGCCCGCGCGCCGCGTCTTCGCCAACGTCGCGCAGAATGTTGGTGAGTTGCAGGCCGCGCCCCAGCGCATGGGCCACATCGCGCGCCGCGCCTGAGGAGTCGCCGAACACATGCACGGAAAGCCGCCCCACGGCGGAGGCCACGCGGTCGCAATACAGGTCCAGCGCCGCAAGTGCCGGTGCCACGATGGGGTCTCCCGCATCCATTTCCATGCCATCGATGATGTCGCGGAAGTCCGCTGCCTGCAAATCAAACTGCCGGACGGCGCTGAGCAGCGCGCGGGGGATCGGGCCGTCCGCCTCGCCGCGGTAGAGGGCGGCGATGCGCTCGCGCCACTCATCCAGCGCCGCGCGCTTGTGCGTGAAGGGAACGTCGTCGTCGTCGGCAATGTCGTCCACCACGCGGCAGAAGGCGTAGATGGCATACATTGCATCCCGCCGCGCGGGCGGGAGGATTTTCATGCCATGGTAGAACGAGGTGCCGGAGGCTTTCACCAGTGCGGTGACATAGGCGGTGTCGGCGGCGGGATCGGCGGAATCGGTCATGCGAAGCGGCCCAGCGAGAGGATGGTGGCGGCGATGAAATCAACCTTGCCGAGTTTCACCCGGCTGGCCAGCGGGTCGCCATGGCGCAGCCGTACGGTGAGGCGCCGGGCGAGGCGGGTGATGATGGCGGTTTCCACCCGCAGGCGGCGCGCGCGCACCAGGCCGGGCAGCGCGGCGGCGGTTTCGTTCAGCGTCTCGGTGAGGTTGAGCATCTGGTCGAACACGGCGCGCAGGGCCGGGGTGGTTTCGCCGCGGGCCAGATCGTCGGTTTTGCAGCTGGCCTTTGCCAGCATGTCCTGCGGGATGTAGCAGCGGTCGAGGCTGCGCAGGTCGCCCGCGCAATCCTGCAGGTGGTTGAGCACCTGGAGCGAGGCGCAGAGCGCATCCGAGGCGGGCCAGGTGGCTTTGTCCTCGCCGTGCAGCTCCAGCACATAGCGGCCGACCGGCGCGGCGGAATAGCGGCAATAATCCATCAGCGCGGCCCAGTCGGCGTAGCGGTTCTGCACCGCGTCCTGGCGGAAGGCGACCAGCAGCTCGCGCGCGTGGATGGCGCTCACCCCCGATTGCGCCAGCGAGGCGCGCAGCCGCGTGGCGCTGGGGGCGCCATCGGCGCGGGTACCCATTAAAACCTCTTCCATGATATTCAGCCGGGCGATTTTACCGGCGGACGGCAGCGTGGCGGAATCGGCGATGTCATCGGCATTGCGGGCGAAGGCGTAATAGGCATGCACATGCTCGCGCAGCTCCCGGCGGATGAGCAGCGAGCCGACGGGGAAGTTCTCATCCGCCTTGTCCTTGCCGGACCACGCTTCAACACTGGTTTCCGGCACGGCGGCGCTGGCGGCATGTGTGGCCTGGGCGTTGTCGTTCGCGCTCATGCGCCGTGCTCCCCATAGGCGCGGCTTTTCCACTTGGCGCCGGTGCCGCGCCAGTGGTTCACCGCCGAGGCGATGGTGGCGGCCATGTAGAACAGCGCGATGCAGGGCAGCGCCAGGGCGAGGAGTTTCGGCTGGTTGTAGCGCTTCAGCGTGGGGAAATAGCTGGCCGCGGCCAGGAGGAAGGCCGCTAGCCCGGCCAGGAAATGCCAGCCATGGCCAAAGAGCACCTCATAGGGCGCCACCAGCCAGACCAGTGTGAGGCCCAGGATGGTTCCGGCCAGGATAAAGCCGGAGTAATTGAGCTGGGTGAAGGCGGTGCGGGTGATCATGTTCCAGATGTCGGCCATGTGCGGATAGGGGCGGATGGAGGTGGCCAGGCCCGAGTGGCCGAGGAAGATGGGACCGGATTTCTTCACCTCGCGCGCCAGGGAGACATCGTCGATGAGGGTGGATTTGATTTTTTCCAGCCCGCCGATGCGCGCCAGGGCTTCACGGCGGATCAGCACCGTGCCGCCGGCCGCGGCGGCGGTGGATTTCAGCGGGTCGTTCACCAGGGCGAAGGGATAGAGCATCTGGAAGAAATACACGAAAGCGGGGATCAGGAAACGCTCGGGCAGTGAGGCGCAGTTGAGCCGCACCATTTCGGAGACCATGTCGGCGCGCGGGGTGAGCAGGCGTGCCACCAGGGAGGAGAGATGGCGAGGGTCGTGCGTGATGTCGGCATCGGCGAACAGCAATATGGGCGCGGTGCTGGCCTCCACCCCCTGTTGCAGCGCCCAGAGCTTGCCCGACCAGCCGGGGGCCTTGGCTTTGCCGGTGATGATGGTGAGTCTTGGGTGCGCGCCTGCCAGGGCGGCGGTGCCGTCGGTGGAGTTGTCATCCACCAGGATGACGCGGAATTTGCCCGCGTAATCCTGCGCCAGCAGCGAGGCGATGACCGGGGCGATGGTCTGCGCCTCGTCGCGCGCGGGGATGATGATGTCCACATCCGGGAGCGCGGACGGCGTGGCGGGCGGGAGTTCGGGCGCGGATGCCCAGAATTTTCCGTGCAGGAAAAACAGGTAGAGCCAGATGAGCAGGGCGAGGGTGGCGATCATGTCAGCAGGCCCTGGGCGCGCAACCAGGTGAGCGCATCGGCCACGGCGGCGGCGGCGGGGCGCGGCTGGTAGCCGAGCGTGGCCTGCGCCTTGGCGGAGGTGAAGAACATTTTTTTGCGCGCCATGGCGAGGATTTCCGGGGTCATGAGCGGGGTTTTGCCGGTGATGCTGGCGATGCGCTCCATCACCCAGGCGATGGGCATGAGCGGGGCGATGGGCAGGCGCAGGGTGGGCGCCTTGCGGCCGGTTTGCGCGGCGATGAGGGCGAGCAGCTCGCGCAGCATCAGGTTTTCGCCGCCGAGGATATAGACATCGCCAGTTTGACCCTTGTCCAGCGCCAGCAGATGGCCCTGCGCCACATCGTCGACATGCACGATGTTCAGCCCGGTATCGACATAGGCGGGCATGCGGCCGTTGGCAGCGTCGCGCACCATCTGGCCGGTGGGGGTGGGTTTGATGTCGCCCGGGCCGATGGGGGTGGAGGGGTTGACGATGACGATGTTCTGCCCGGCGGCGGCCAGGGCGCGGACCGCCTGCTCGGCGTCGTATTTCGACTTTTTATAGGCGCCGAGGTGGTGTTCGGGCCGGATGGGGGTGGTCTCACCGGCTGGGGCGCCGCTGGGGTCCAGCCCCAGGGCGGCGACGGAGCTGGTGTAGACGCTGCGTTCCACCCCGGCGGCGGCGGCGGCGCGCAGCAGGGCAACGGAGCCGTCGATATTCACGCGGCGCATGGCGGCCTCATCGGGAACCCATAGCCGGTAGTCCGCCGCGACGTGGAAGAGATAGCGGCAGCCTTGCAGCGCGGGGGCGAAGGTGGCGGGGTTTGCCAAGTCCAGCGGGACGATTTGAGCGGGCAGGCCGGAGAGGTTGCGTTGGTCGCTGCCAGGGCGGGTGGTGAGGCGCAGCCTGTGCCCGGCGCGGTGCAGCGCGCGCGCCACGGCAGCGCCGACGAACCCGGTGGCACCCGTCACAAGCGTTACATCGTCCGCGCTCAAGCTTTTACTCCGCCATGCATCATGTAGTCTCTTTATTTGGCGTGTGGCCACCCCGCCAGCCCCACCGGGGGCGCCATGTATAAATTCCTGGCCTGCTACGGTAGAAGCCGGGCAGTTTTCAATGAACCCCTGAGCAGGCAATAGGAGCTGTCATGGATGATTCGAGCATCGCCGCCGCGGATTTCAAGGCGCGGCATTGGGAGTTTGCGCAACCGGGGCAGATTAAGCCGGGGAGCGAGGCGCATTACCAGATGATGACGCGGCTGCTGGAGGAGACCTACAACCCCTACAAGCCGGCGGTGCTGGACTGGCCTGTGCTGGATGCGGAGACCAAGGCGCGCATCACCTCGCTGCCGATCTGGGATATCGCGGTGCAGACCGAGATCAAAGCCTCGATGCGCATTGAGGCGTTTGCGAAAACGGTGAAGAGCCCGGCCTTGCGAGCGGCGCTGCTGCATATGGCGGGGGAGGAACGGCGCCACCGCGATGTGCTCTCGCGGCTGGTGGCGGCCTATGACATTCAGATGCAGCCCGATGAGGACTATGTGCTGCCGGTGGATGCCGAATGGGGGTTCATGGTAACCGGCTATTCGGAATGCGTGGATAGTTTTTTTGCCTATGGGCTGTTTGAGATGGCCCGGCGTTCCGGCTATTTTCCACGGGAGCTGGTGGAAACGTTCGAGCCCGTGGTGCAGGAAGAGGGGCGGCATATTCTGTTTTTTACCAACTGGATCGCCTGGCACAAGGCGAACATGCCGCTGTGGCGGCGGCCTTATTTCGCGCTGAAAACGGCGGCGGTATGGGCTTTTCTCATTTGGGAGCGTATCGGGATCGCGCGCGATGTGGATGGGTTGGAGGGCGCGGATGCGAACTTCACCATCAACGGGTCGAAGGCATTGAGCGATGAAATGGACCCGGCGGTGCTGATCGATATTTGTTTGCAGGAGGATAAGCGGCGCATGGCGGGTTATGATGCGCGGCTGCTCCGCCCCACCACCATGCCGCGGCTGGCAAGGCTGGCGCGGCTGTTCGTGCGCCCCAAGAAGCGGTTGGCCGCGGTTTGAAGCGCCATCTGCGGCTGCTGCCGGCGGCCTTTGCACTTGCCGGTGTCGCGGTGGTCACGGGGCTGGTGATATATTACGGCGCGGCGGATGTGCTGCGGGTGCTGGCCTCGGTGAAGCCTGCGGGCTTTGGCCTGTATACTCTGGTGCAGCTGGGGATTCTGCTGGGGCTGGGGCTGTGCTGGCGCATGGTTTTGCGCAGCCGGATGCGCGGCAGCTTCTGGCTTTGTGTGTGGGGCCGCATGGTGCGCGACGCCACCGGCGAGTTTCTGCCGTTCAGCCAGGTGGGGGGCTATGTGCTGGGCGCGCGGGTGATGGCGCTGCACGGCGTGCGGATTGCCGATGCCACGGCCTCCACCCTGGCGGATATCACCACCGAGTTTCTCGCGCAGCTGATGTTTATCGGCATTGGGCTTGCCATATTGGCGCATAAGTCGCCTTCCAGCGATTTGCTGGTGCCGGTGGCGGTGGGGCTGTGTGTGGCGGTGGTGCTGGGGGTTGGGTTGATCCTGGCGCAGCAGGGCAGCGGGGCGAAGATTTTCCGGGCGCTGGCCTCAAAGATCGCGGGGCAGACCGGCGAGGGGGCGGCGCTGAGCATCGACCGGCTGCAGACCTCGCTCAATATCATGTATGGCGAGCGCGACCGGCTGGCCTATGGCGCGCTGCTGCATCTGGTGTGCTGGTTTGGCACCGCGACGGCTTCTTTTGTCGGGTTCCACGCGATGGGGGTGCCGCTGAGCTTTGTCGATGCCATATGTATCGAGGCGATGCTGCATGCGATCATGGCGCTGGCGTTTTTCGTGCCGGGCCGGGTGGGGATACAGGAGGCGGCGTATACGCTGCTGGGCGCGATTTTTGGGGTGCCGCCGGATGTGGCGCTTTCGCTCTCGCTGATGCGCCGGGCGCGCGATTTTGTGATCGCGGTGCCGGTGCTGGTGGTGTGGCAGGCGATTGAGGTGAAGCGGTTGAAGAAAGCCGCGATCTGAGTTTTTGGAGGGTGGCGGATGTCGATTCTCGGTTGGATTGTGTTGGGGTTGCTGGCTGGGTGGATTGGCAGCCATATCGTTGATAACCGCGGCAAGGGGCCGATGCTCGATATGGTGCTCGGCATTGTGGGCGCGCTGGTGGGCGGTAAGATTTTCATGGTGCTGGGCGCCGCGCCGGTGAGCGGGGTTAATTTCTATAGCCTGTTCGTCTCGGTGGTGGGGGCGGTTGTGGTGCTGGTGGCTTATCATGCGGTGATGGGCAACCGCCGGCTTTGACGCCCGCCGTGGGCGGGGTGGCCGTGGGGGCGCGGCTGCGCACCATGTGGCTGATGTTTTTCATGGCGGGGATCGGGATTTCCGTCTGGGCGATTACGGTCCCGTATTCCAAGATAAAATTTGACCTGAGCGATGGGACGCTGGGGCTGGTGCTGTTCGCGGGGGGGATTGGCGGGCTGGTGGGGATGCCCTTTGCCGGAATGGCGATTGGCCGCTGGGGCAGCCGGGCCGTGCTGGTCGCGGTTTCAACCGGGGTTGGGGTGTTGTTGCCGTTTTTGGTGAGTGCGCATTCGGCCCTGGCGTTCACCGCATTGCTGTTCGTGTATGGCACGCTGTTCGGCGCGCTGGATATTGCGCTTAACGCCCAGGGCGCGGTGGTGGAGCGCATGAGCGGGCGGCTGCAGATGTCGGGCTTTCATGCCTGCTACAGCCTGGGCAGCCTGGCGGTGGCGGTGGCGAGCTTTTTGCTGCTGCGGCTGGGGGTCTCCTATGCCGGGTGCGCGTTGATCAATGCAGCGGCGATATTGCTGATTTTGACGCAGAGCGGGTTTTTGGTGGCGCATGAGGCGGATGTGCGCGTTTTGGGGCCGCGGCTGGCGCTGCCGAACCGGGCGACGATTGTGCTGGGGCTTTGTTGCTTCGCGTGTTTCATGACCGAGGGGGCAGCGACGGACTGGAGCACGGTGTTTTTGCGGTTCGCCCGCGCGATGCCGCTGGCCAGCGCGACGCTGGGCTATGCCGCCTTTGCGGTGGCGACGGCGGGGGCGCGGCTGCTGGGGGACCGGGTGGCGATGTGGCTGGGGCAGCCGGCCGTGATGCGCATTGGCTGCGCGGTGGCGGTGGCCGGGTTTGGGCTGGTGATTTTTGTGCCCTTTGGCTGGGCGGGGATTTTTGGCTTTGGCCTGGTGGGGCTGGGGACCGGGAATATTGCGCCGTTGGTGATGAGTGCGGCGGCGCGCGTGCCGGGGATGGCGGCCAACCATTCAGTGCCCGCTGTGGTGGGGCTGGGGTATGCGGGGTTTCTGGTGGGGCCGGTGGTGATCGGCGGGGTGGCGAACGGGCTGGGGCTTGGCTTTGCGCTGGGGCTGGATGCGGCGTTGCTAGGGGCGGTGTTTTTTGCCGCCGAGGCGGTGGCGGGGTAGGGGGCTTTGGCTGGGGGCAAGCCCTGCCTACGCCAGAGTTAAGGCAAACTGGGTGTAGCCGTCGCCGGAATCGCCGAGGGAGGTGATGTTTTTGTTTTGCAACAAGTAACGCGCGGCGGCGGGGGAGGATTCGAAGGTGACGGTGACCGGGGCGCCGATGGGCGCGAAGGACCAGACCGGCGGGGTTTCAACCGTGATGGTTTTTTCAGCCAGGATGTAGCGGATGATGGCGTCGCGCGTTTGGTCCGGGGCGCGCAGGACGACGGCGGCGGGGTTGTGCACGATGCCGCCGGAATCGGCGCGGTAGTTGTTGGTGATGACGATGAAATACTGGTCCGGCGCTATGGGCGTGCCATTGTAGCGCAGGTTTTTGATTCTGTTGGCGTAGGCTTTGAATTTTCCGTGCGATCCGAAGCGGGCGGGCTGGGTTATGTCGATCTCGTAGGTGATGCCGGAGATGACGTCGAACACATAAGAGGGGACGTAGCGATTGAGCAGGGGTTGCGGGGCGGGGTTTTCAGGGTCGATCTGGTTGAAGATTTCCGCTGATTTTTCAAGCCAATTTTGCAATTGTTCGCCGTTGACCCGGATGGCGGCGACGGTGTTGGGGTACATGTAGAGATCGGCGACATCCTTGATGGCGATGGTGCCTGCGCTAAGGTCTATGTAGTTGTCGGGGGATTGGTA
>JAJZCG010000065.1 GCA_021846225.1 Pseudomonadota bacterium
GCAGCCCTCCCCGCCCATGATGCCCTGAAACCCGCCGCCACCGCCTGGTTCGCCGCCTTGCGGGACCGGATATGCGCCGCTTTTGAGGAAATAGAGGACGAAGCGGGGGGCCATCCCGGCCGCTTCATCCGCACGGCCTGGGAGCGGCCCGAGGGCGGCGGCGGCGTGATGAGCGTGATGCGCGGCCAGGTTTTTGAGAAGGTGGGGGTGAATATCTCCGTCGTGCAGGGGCATTTCAGCGCCGATTTTGCCAGGCAGATGCATGGCGCGGGCGAAAACGCGGCGTTCTGGGCGGCTGGGATCAGCCTGGTTGCGCATATGCGCTCGCCGAAAGTGCCGGCGGTGCATATGAACACGCGGATGATCGTGACCACCAAGGGCTGGTTCGGCGGCGGCGGGGATTTGACGCCGTTGCAGCCGGGGACGGCGCAGGCGGGCGAGGATGCGGCGTTTTTCCATGCCGCCTACAAGGCCGCGTGTGACCGGCACGGCGCGGATTATTATGAAAAATTCAAAAAATGGTGCGACGAGTATTTTTATCTGCCGCATCGCCAGGAGCCGCGCGGGGCGGGCGGGATTTTCTACGATTATCTCGATTCGGGGGATGCCGGGGCTGATTTCGCCTTCACCCGTGATGTGGGGGAGGCGTTTCTGGCGGCCTATCCGCAGATTGTGCGCCGGCGGATGCGCGAGAGCTTCACGCCCGAGGAGCGCGAGGCGCAGCTGGTGCGGCGGGGGCGGTATGTCGAGTTCAACCTGCTGTACGACCGGGGCACCATGTTCGGGCTGAAAACGGGTGGGAATACGGAAGCGATTTTGATGTCGATGCCGCCGGAAGTGAAATGGCCTTAAGCCCGCCGCCGATCTTCTCGGCCGATGACTTTGGGCTGTCGGTGGGGGTGAACGAGGGGGTGGAGCTGGCGCATACCCAGGGCGTTTTGACCCAGGCGAGCCTGATGGTGGCGGCGCCGGGCGCGGCGGATGCGGTGCGCCGGGCGCGGGGGCTGCCGGGGTTGAAGGTGGGGCTGCATCTGGTGCTGGTGGACGGCGACTCGCAGCTTGGCCATGCGGAGCTGGCGCATATCACGGGGCCGGATGGGCGGTTCGGGCAAAATCAGGCGGCGCTGGGGTTTAAATATTTTTTTTCAGGCGCGGCGCGGCGCGAGCTGCGGGCGGAGATACGCGCGCAGTTTAAGGCTTTTGCCGCCACCGGGCTGCCCCTGCACCATGCCGATGCGCATAAGCACATGCATCTGCACCCCACCGTGGCGGCGATGATGATTGCGGCGGGCCGGGAGTTTGGCCTCACGCGGATCAGGGTTCCGGCCGAGCCGCCTTGGGTGATGAGGGCATGCGGCGCGCGCGTGGGGTTTGGCGATTACGCGCTTTATTACTGGAGCCGGTTGTTGCGCTTCCAGGCGCGCGGGCTGGAGAGCGCGCGGCATGTGTTCGGCCTGAAATGGTCCGGGCATATGACCATTGAGCGCGTACGCCTGCTGTTGCGGCATTTGCCCGCGGGAAGTGCGGAGATCTATTTTCATCCGGCGGCGGCGCGCGATGCGGCGCTACAAGCCCTGATGCCTGATTATGAGCATGAGGCGGAGCTGGCGGCGCTGCTGGCGCTGAACACGGCGCAATAAAAAACCCCGGATTGCTCCGGGGTTTTTCGGGAGGCGTCGACTTCAGCGCTTGCTGAACTGGAAGCTGCGGCGGGCTTTCGCCTTGCCGTATTTCTTGCGCTCGACCACGCGCGAATCGCGGGTGAGGAAGCCGGCGACCTTGAGGATGCCGCGCAGTTCCGGCTCGTAGAGGGTGAGCGCGCGTGAAATACCGTGGCGCACCGCGCCGGCCTGGCCGGAGAGACCGCCGCCGTTGACCGTGCAATACACGTCGAACTGGTTGTAGCGGTCAGCCACCAGGAAGGGCTGGGTGATGAGCATGCGCAGCACCGGGCGGGCGAAATAGACCGGGGCTTTTTTGCCGTTCACCAGGATCTCGCCCTTGCCGGGCTTGATCCAGACGCGGGCGATCGCGTTTTTGCGGCGGCCGGTGGAGTAGGAGCGGCCTTGAGCGTCGCGCTTGGGCTCACGCTTGGGAGCGGCGGACTCGGCGGAGACCACGCCGGGCAGATCCTTCAGGCCGGCGAAAGCATTGTTGGTATCGGACATGTTTACGCTCTCCGGTTCTTGGCGTTCAGCGCGCCGACATCGAGGGTTTTCGGCTGCTGGGCGGCGTGCTTATGCTCAGGCCCGGCATAGACGTAGAGGTTCTTCATCTGCTGGCGTTGCAGCGGGCCGCGCGTGATCATGCGCTCCACGGCCTTTTCCACCACGCGCTGCGGGTTGGCGCTGGCCAGACGGTCCTTGATGGAACGGCCCTTGATGCCGCCGGCGTAGCCGGTGTGGTAGTAAAGCACTGTCTGCTCAAGCTTTTTGCCGGTGAGCTTCACCTTTTCGGCGTTGACGATGATGATGTTATCACCACAATCGACATGCGGGGTGAACTGCGGCTTGTGCTTGCCGCGCAGGCGGCTGGCCACGATCGCGGCGAGACGGCCCAGGATCAGCCCTTCGGCGTCGATCAGGACCCATTCCTTGTTCACATCCGCTGGTTTCAGCGAAATCGTCGTTTTCATATGTTTGCACCCAATAAACTTGCGTGCGGGCTTATCGGGATTTGGCGGCTTGAAGTCAAGGGGTTCAGTGTGTGGTATTATGATACCGCGAAATTTGGTGGAACGATTCGGCAAGGCTTTCCTGGGGTTTCCAGCCGAGCATCCGCGCGGCGGCGGGGTTGGCGATGAAATTTCCAGCCAGGCTTTGCCATGTGGCGCTCCGGCCCAGCAGGTTGGCACCCAGTGCGAGCAGCCGGGGCGGGCAGGGGAATAATTTATCCGCTACGCCCAGGCCCGCGGCCAGCGCGCGGATGAGAGCGGGCGTGCTGATGGCATCGGGGTGGGCGGCCAGCAGGCTCTCGGGCGGGGTGGCGCTGCCCAGCACCGCCAGCACGATGCGGGCCAGGTCGTCGCGGTGGATGAAGCTGCGCTGATTCTCGATGGCGGCGAAAGGGAGCGGAAGGCCGCGCGCGAGCAGATTGAGCAGTTGCGCGATGTTGCCGGGGCAGCCGGGGCCGATGACCGCCACCGGGCGGATGATGCTCAGGCCGGGACCGAAGGCGGCGGCGGCCTCGTGTTCGGCCTGGAGCTTGCTTTCGGCGTAAGCGTCCTGCGGGTTGGGGGGGGTGGTGTCGGTTACCGGGCGCTCGTGCGCGCGGCCGTGAATATGCGCGGTGGAGATGAGGATGAAGCGCGTGGCCCCGGCGGCGCGGGCGGCGCGGGCGAGATTCACGGTGGTGCTGACATTTGCCCGGTGCCAGATTTTGGCGCTAACCCGGCGCTTATGGCCCAGCCCGGCGGCGTGGATCACGGCTTCCACCGGCGGCAGACGCAGGCCGGGCAGCGATAAATCCCCGGTGATGAATGGTATGATGCCCGGCGGCAGCGCGGCTGCGGCGCGCAGGCCGCCAACGGCGGTGATTCCCTCGGCCGCCAGCGCGCGCAAAATGGCGCCGCCGATATAGCCGGTGGCGCCCGAGCAGAACACCTTATGGGCGGTGGCGTTCAATCCAGCCGCGGCTCGGTCCGGCGGAAGGGTTTTGGCGCCGGTGCCGGTGCTGGCGTTGGTGTGGGGCTGAGGCGCTCACGCGCGGAGAGCGGGGGAACCGCGCGTGGGACGGGTTGCACCTGCGGCGGCGGTTGCACCGGACGCGGGGCGGGTTGCACCGGGCGGGGGGCGGGTTGCACCGGGCGCGGCGGCGGCAGGATCGGCTCCTCATGAACCACCGCCGCCTTTTTGATGCGGCTGAAGGCCGGGATGTCGTCATAGGGGGAGAAGTCAGACGGCGCCGGCGGCAGCCCGCCCGCGGCGCGCAGGTTCATCGTGCGCATATCCTCGTGCAGCGAGTCGATCTGCTCCTCCAGCGCCTCCAGCCGCGCCTTCAGGCCGAACACGCTGAAGGGCATGAGCAGGAAGGCCAGAACCCAGAGCAGCGCGGGCAGGGCCAGCAGCAAAAAGAGCCAAGCCGGCATCCAGCCCGGCAGGGTGAAGGGAAGGTTGAGCAGCATGGTGCGATTATACCCCGTTAGTGCCGGAAATGCCGCATATTTGTGAACACCATGGCGATGCCCGCGGCATCGGCGGCGGCGATCACCTCAGCGTCGCGGATGGAGCCGCCGGGCTGGATGACTGCCTTCGCACCGGCGGAGATCGCGGCTTCCAGCCCGTCGGCGAAGGGGAAGAAGGCATCGGAGGCGACGGCGCAGCCGGTGAAATCCAGCCCCGCCGCCGCGCCGCGCCAGGCGGCGATGCGCGCGGAGTCCACGCGGTTCATCTGCCCGGCGCCGACGCCCAGCGTGGCCTGGTTCTTGGCGTAGACGATGGCGTTGGATTTGACATGCTTGCAGACGCGGAAGGCGAAGATCAGATCCTCGATCTCGGCCGGGGTGGGCGCGCGCTTGGTGACGATTTTAAGCTCATGCGGCGTGATGCGCCCGGCATCGCGGCTTTGCAGCAGGAAGCCGCCGGCCAGCGATTTGAAGGTGACGCCGGCTTCGGCCGGGTCCGGCAGGCCGCCGGTGAGCAGCAGGCGCAGGTTTTTCTTCGCGGCCAGAACCTCCATGGCGCCCTGGGTGGCTTCGGGGGCGATGATGACTTCGGTGAAAATACTGGCGATTTTGGTGGCGGTGGCTTCGTCGAGCGGGCGGTTGAGGGCGACGATGCCGCCGAAGGCGGAGACCGGGTCGCAGGCGAGGGCGCTGTCCCAGGCGTCCGCCACGCAGGCGGCGGTGGCAATGCCGCAGGGGTTGGCGTGTTTGACGATCACCACCGTTGGCTCTGCGAATTCGGCGACGCATTCATAGGCGGCGTCGGTATCGTTGAAATTATTGTAGGAGAGTTCCTTGCCCTGCACCTGGGTGGCGGTGGCGACGCCGAAGCGCGCCGGGGCGGCGGTGTAGAAGGCGGCGGACTGGTGCGGGTTTTCGCCATAACGCAGGGTTTGCTTGCGCTGCCCGGCGATGGTGAAGGTGGCGGGGTATTCCACCCCGTTCTGGCCCGCGAACCAGGTGGAGATCGCGGCGTCATAAGCGGCGGTGCGGCCATAGGCGGATGCTGCCAGCGCGCGGCGGGTGGCAAGCCGGGTGCCGCCATGCGCGTTCAGCTCGGCGATGACGGTGGCGAAATGCTCGGGCGCTGTGAGCACGGCGACCGAGGCGTGGTTCTTGGCTGCCGAGCGGATCATCGCTGGGCCGCCGATGTCGATGTTCTCGATGCAATCCTCAAACGCCGCGCCGCGCGCCACGGTGGCCTCGAAGGGGTAGAGGTTCACGGCCACGAGGTCGATGGGGGCGATGTTGTGTGATTCCATCTGGGCCAGATGCTCGGGCAGGTCGCGCCGGCCAAGGATGCCGCCGTGGACCTGGGGCACCAGGGTTTTCACCCGGCCGTCGAGGATTTCGGGGAAGCCGGTATGGTCGGAGACCTCGCGCACCGGCACGCCGGCATCGCGCAGGGCCTTGGCCGAGCCGCCGGTGGAGAGAATTTCCACGCCGTGGGCTTCCAGCGCGCGGGCGAATTCCACCAGCCCGGTTTTGTCGGAAACGGAGATGAGGGCGCGGCGGATACGGACGATGTCAGACATTGGACTTCCTTAGTTGGAGGCGGGCACGGCGGAGAGCGCGTTGGCCGGGGAGCCGTGGATGATTTTCGTGCTGATGAGGACGTAGACCAGGGTGTTGTCCTGGGTGTCCACCATGCGGGTGATGATGAAGTGCTTGAACAGGAAGGAGGCGGAGATGGCGCCCATTTCCTCTTTTTGCGGCAGATCGGCGGGAATGTGCACGGGGCCGTGCGCGACGCAGTTGAGGGCGAACTCGCTGGGGTCGGTGGCGACGCCGAAGCCCCCGGCCACGCCGCCGGTCTGCGCGAAGGAGGCATAGCAGGAGACATTGGCGACCTTCGGGTCGTCGAAACGCTCCACCACCACTTTGTCATTGGGGCCGAGCAGGCGGAAATTGGTGCTCACGCTGCCGATGGTCTGCTCGGCATGCGCGGCGGTGCCGGCGAGGCACAGCAGCAGGGCGGCGAAAAGGCGTTTCATGGCGGAGCTCCTGATATGAGCGCCTCATACACCAAAAGCGTTTGCGTACAGATGCGCGGCTCGGAAAATTTCTCAGCCGCCCGGGCGCGCGCGGCGGCGCCCATGCGGGCGCGCAAGGCGGGGGAGGCGATGAGTTTTGCCAGCGCGGCGGCCAGGGCCGGGGCATCGCCGGGGGGGATAAGAATACCGGTTTGCCCGTCCACCACCGCTTCGCGCAGGCCGGGGATGTTGCTGGCGGCCAGCGGCCTGCCCGCCGCCATGGCTTCCAGCGCGGATTTTGGCAGGCCCTCGCCGTAGGTGGAGGGCTGGCAGGCGATGTGCGCGCCGCCCAGCAGGGCCGCGATGTCAGATCGCGGGCCGAGCCAGGTGAGGATGCCCTCATCGGCCCAGGCGCGCAGCTCGGCCGCGGGGATGGAGTCCGGGTTGCCGGGGTCGGGTGCGCCAACCAGGATGAATTCGGCCTGGCCGCGCAGCAGGCGGGCGGCCTCGCAGAATGTGGCGATGCCCTTGGCGCGGATCATGCGGGCGATGAGGATGACGCGGATGGCCCCGGGCGGCTGCGGGGCGGGGGAGAATTCATCCAGGTTCACCCCGGCGCCGGGGATGAGCACGGCCGCGCCGGGGCGGAGCATGTGCGCGGCGGTGAGGTAGTCCATGTCGTCCGGGTTCTCGAAGATCACCTTTGCGCCCTTGGGCGAGAGGGTGAGGCGCAGGCCGAGGGTGACGAAGGGGCGGAGGAGTTTCGCCAGGGGTTTGGTGGAGGAGAAGACGAAGCCAAGCCCCGTGGGGGCGTTCACGATGGCGCGCACCCCGGCCAGCCTGGCCGCCAGCCCGCCGATGATGATGGGTTTCAGCGCGATGTGATGCGCCACATCGGGCTTTAACCGGCGGTAGAGCCGGGCGAGTTGCAAGGCGAGGCGGAGTTCGGCCAAGGGGTTCAACCGGCGGCGGGAGAAATCAACCGCGATGAGCTCGATGCCGGCGGCGTGGAGGCGCGCGGCGGCCTCGCTGGGGCGGGCAACCAGGATGACCCGCCAGCCCGCCGCCCGTGCCGCCTGCGCGCGGGCCAGAAAATGCGAGGCGAAGAACCAGTCTTCCGTAAGCAGAAAGACCAGCGTGCGCGTGGCCGCCGGGTGGTTCAAATATCGTTGATCCCGGCGCGCCCGGCCTGCCACGCCCAGGAATCGCGGCACATGTCGTTCACGTCCAGCGCCGCCTGCCAGCCGAACACGCGCGCGGCCATCTCCGGGTTGGCGTAGTAGCTCGCGACATCGCCGGGGCGGCGCGGCGCGATGTTGAGGGGGATGGCGCGGCCCGTGGCGCGCTCGAAGGCACGCACGAGGTCGAGCACCGAAATGCCCGTGCCGGTGCCGAGGTTGACGGTGAGCGAGACATCGTTCGCGCAGATGTGCTCAAGCGCCAGGGCGTGGGCGCGGGCGAGGTCAACCACGTGGATGTAGTCGCGCACGCCGGTGCCGTCAGGCGTGTCGTAATCATTGCCGAAGACGTTGAGATGCGGGCGCTCCCCGGTGGCCACCTGCGTCACATAGGGCATCAAATTATTGGGCACGCCGCGCGGGGTTTCGCCGATCATGGCCGAGGGGTGCGCGCCGACGGGGTTGAAGTAGCGCAGATTGGCGGCGGCCTGGAGCTTGCCGGTGCGGGCGAGGTCGCTGATGAGGTCTTCCATGACAAGTTTCGTGCGGCCGTAAATGTTTTGCACGCGGGTGGGCGCGTCCTCCGGTATGGGTGAGGAATCCGGCTGGCCGTAGACCGTGGCGGAGGATGAGAACACGATCCGGCGCACGTTCTGCGCCTGCATCGCCTGCAAAAGCCGGATCGTGCCGATGATGTTCATGTCGTAATACAGCAGCGGGTCGGCCTCGGACTCGCCCACCGCCTTCAGCGCCGCGAAATGGATGACCGCCTCCACCGGATGCGCCGCCAGGGCCGCGCGCACCGCTGCGGTGTCGCGGATGTCGGCCTCGATGACGGGGATGTTCGCGCGTCCGGTCAGGCGTTCCAGCCGGGCGGGGACATCGCGCTCCGCATTGGCGAAATTATCGAGGATGACGACCTCGTGCCCGCGCTCGATGAGCGCCACGGCGGTGTGCGAGCCGATGTATCCGGCGCCGCCGGTCAGGAGTACGCGGGTCATGGGCTTTAAACTTTCGTAATGGACCATTTGACGTGCTGCGGCCCGTCCTGATGCCCGGTGAGCACCACCTGTTCGGCGCGCCGGGGCTCGGCCTGGCCGAAATAGACGCTTTCCTCGACGCTGATCGGCGCGCCCTCCGCCCGCAGCCGGAAGCCAAGCCCGCCCGGTGTGCGCAGCAGCACGGCCTCGTTATCCTGCTGGATCATCGCGGTGACATTGGGGTGCAGGTGGAAGCGGATGGTGAAGGGCTGCGGCTGTGCGGCCTCGATGAGATCTTCGCCCAGCAGTTCCTCGCCATTGTCTGCCAGGCCGATGCGGCGGTGGTGGATGGCGCCGAAAAGCTTGGCCCAGCCGTTATGGCTGGCCTCGATCCATTGCCCGCCGGCGATGTCCTGGCGCTCGGCATGCACCTCGGCGGGTCTGCGGCCGAGGCCCTGCTCGAGCACTTCCGCCGAGGATACATCGGCGATGGTCAGCGTGGAATGCGCCGCCGTGCTGCGCAGGGCCGCGCTCCAGCCGCCGGCATTGGCCGGGGCCGCGCCGCAATTGGTGATCAGCCGCTCCTTGCCCCAGGAGAATTCAAACCCCAGCGTGCCGGCATGGGCGAAACGGTCCAACCCGGCGGGGGCGGGCAAGCCTGCGTCCATCAGGAGCAGGGTTTTGGCGGCGCTCATGCGGTACAGCCCGCTGGATTTGAGCGGCGAGACGAGGCCGCGCGCCCGCCCTGCCTGGGCCAGCACCAGGTCTATCAGGCTGGGCAGTTCTTCCTTGCTGCCGTTGAACAGCGCCAACCCGCCATCGCCATGGCGCAGGGCGCGCAGGGCGGCGGCGGCTTTCTCGATCGCGCTCAGCAGTTCGACCGGCGGCTCGGCGCCGTGGGCCTGCAGCAGCGCGCGGATTTCGGTAAGGTCCTGCACCGCGGCCAGATGCGCCGCCGGGCTGCGCTCGATATGGCAACCGTCGGGGAAAAACTGGCGTTCAAGCTCAGGGGGGAGGAATTTGAGCACGCGCGGCAGGTTGCCGACATGTTCGGGCATGGCGACGGAAGCGGCGGCAAGGCCCTTGAGCGCGGTGAGGGCGCGGCCGTCGCGGACTTCGACCGGCAGAATGGCGGAGAGGCTGCGTGCGTCCATCACCAGCCGGCTCATCAGGCGCTGGCGGAAGTCGTCATCGGCGGAGGCCGCGAAAAAATCGTAATGGCCAAGCCAGGCGGCGAGGCGCGCGCCGGTGACATCGGGTGTCAGCCCGAGGGGGTCGAGCGGCTCGGTATCCATGAACGCCGAGACCAGGGTGCGGGCACGGGTGCGCGCGGCGTCGGTGCCGAGGGCGCGCAGGTCTCGCAGCCAGGTGAAGCCGTGCAGATGCGCGCGCAGAACCGCCGTGGCGCTGATGGGCTGGAATACGCCCGCAGGCATCGGCAGTACCGCGCCGGCAAACTCCAGCTCCGCCTTGACCAGCCGGGCGCCGCGTCCGGGGTCGCCCGGCCAGGGGTCGCGCAGGCTCAGGGCGGGGGCGTCGGGCGCGTTATGGCTGCGCAGGTTTTGCAGCCGCGCCAGGAGCGCGCGCGCGTTGCGGCTGAATTGCCCGGGCTGGGTCATCCGCCGCTGGCCGTGAGTGGCGCCTGCGGGCGGGGCCGCGCGGCGCGCAGGGCAGTGATCGCCTGGGCATAATCGGGCGCGCCGAACACCGCGGTTCCGGCGATCAGGCAATCGGCGCCCGCTTGCAGCACCTGGGGCGCGGTGGCGGGGGTGATGCCGCCGTCAATCTGCAGGATGATGCCGCGGCCGGTCTCGTCGATCATCGCGCGCAAGGTGGCGATTTTGCTCAACTGCGAGGCGATGAACGCCTGGCCGCCGAAGCCGGGGTTCACGGTCATCACCATGATGACATCCAGCAGGTCCATGACATGGGCCACAGCGCTGACCGGGGTGGCCGGGTTGAGCACCACGCCGGCTTTTTTGCCCAGGGAGCGGATGAGTTGCAGCGTGCGGTGCAGATGCGGGCCGGATTCCGGGTGGACGCTGATGATGTCCGCGCCCGCCTCGGCGAAGGCGGCAATATACGGATCGGCGGGGGCGATCATCAGATGCACGTCCAGCGGCATGGCGGTGTGCTTGCGCAGGGCTTTTACCACCAGCGGGCCAAAGGTGATGTTGGGCACGAAATGCCCGTCCATGATGTCCAGGTGCAGCCAGTCCGCGCCGGCGGCTTCAACGGCCCTGGTTTCTTCGCCCAGGCGGGCGAAATCGGCGGCGAGCAGGCTGGGGGCGATGAGGAGTCGAGTCGGGGTGGTGTTCATGGCTTAGGCTTGTACCCAAGCCTGGGCATGCTTAACAAGCGCTTGACGCGCCGCGCGCGGGGGATCCGCGCGGATCCATCATCTCAGGGGCCGTCATCTCAGGGGCCGAGAAGCCCTTTCAGCGTTCCGCCCACATTGCCGGGCAGTGCGCCGCCTGCCGCCGCCTTTACCTGCTGGGTCAGCGCCGCGGCGCCTGTTCTCGCCGCCTGGCTGGTGATGGCGCTGATAATCTGACTGGCGATCTGCGCCGGGGTGGCGCCGCCGCCGGCCCGGCCGATGTTGGTGAGATGAATCGGGGGCAGCGGCACGGTGATCTTTTTGCCGTGCAATACCGTGGTGGCGATGAGGTTGACCTTCCCTCCGGTCACATACAGATCGTTGATGATCTCCTTGCGCGCGGGCGCACCGCCCTGCGGCGGCGCGGCGGCCACGCGCCCGGCGTAGTTTTTCACGTTGTTCTGGATGATTTGCAGATTGCTGGCGGTGCTGACCCCGGTGAGGCTGACGCCGCCGGTGACCTCGTAGTTTATCTGCGGCTGGGCGATGTTGATGGTTTTGAGTACGATCGGCCCGTTGCCGGGCAGGGAGGCGGTGTCCAGCTGAACCGAGATGGCGCCCACGCCCAGGGCGCGGGGCGAGGCAAACCCGGAAGGGTTGCCGATGCTGAGGCCCGAGACGGTGCCAGACCCCGAGGTAAGCGAGAGTTTGACGCTATCGGTGGTCACGGAGGTCTGGGTGGCGGCGGAGCCGTATTTTTCAATTGCGGCTTTGACGAGCGAATCCAGATTGGAAACCAGATACCAGAGCGCACCGGCCGAAATGGCGAGCAGTACGGCCAAGCCGAGACCAATTTTCTTCCACATTGCGGTGTAGCTCCTGAACCAATGGTAATCGGCACACCCCGCGAGAGGCTCTCATTCAGCCTCTTGGGCTGATAAATAGCAAATCAGGTCCGGTTTTGGAATTTTTTTCTGATCTGGCCGCGCGGCGCTGTCATACAGCGCGCGCGCAACATCGGCGGCGCTGTCATACAGCGCGCGCGCAACATCGGCGGCGCTGTCATACAGCGCGCGCGCCACACCGGCGGCGCTGTCCCATAGCGCGCGCGCCACACCGGCGGCGCCGGGGCCAGCCGCTTCAGGATTTTGGGTCATGTTTTTGGCTTAACGCAACATGCCGAGGCTGGGTATCAGCACGCGCACCCCGGCCAGGCCCAGCAGCGCCAGCAGTGTGAAGAGCGCGCCGGCGAGGAAGGTCGCCTGCGGGCCGAGCAGCTGCCAGAGCGTGCCGGCCGTCACGCTCGCGGCCAGCAGCGCCAGCCCGGAGGCAAGGTTGAACACGCCGTAGGCGGTGCCGCGCAGCTCGGGCGCCGCGGTGTCGGCGACCAGCGTATCGAGCAGGCCCTCGGTGAAACCAAGGTGCAACCCCCATAGGACGATGCCGAGCCCCACGCCGCCAAGGCCGTTCGCGAACGCCAGGACAAGATCCGCCGCGATGAGCATGGCAAAGCCGAAGATCAGCACCGAGATGCGATTGACGCGGTCGGAGAGAATACCCACCGGCAGCGCCGCCATTGCGGAGACGATGTTCATCACGGCCAGCACCAGGGGGATCAGCACAAGGGGCAGGCCCTCGGCCTTCGCGCGCAGGATAAGAAACGCGGTGCTGAACTGCGCCAGGGTGAACACCGTGGCGGTGCTGACCACCAGCCAGTAGTTTCGCTGGAGGCGGGCAAGCTCGCAACGGTTGAGGGGGAAGCTGAGCCTGCGCGATGGGGCCGCGCGCGGCGGCTCGCGCAACACGAATATGATGAGGCCGAAGGAGAGAAACGCCGGGACCACCGCCACCCAGAAAACCGCCCGGAAATGGTTGGACATCAGCCACATGAAGAAAATCGCCAGCAACGGCCCCGCGAAGGAGCCTGTGAGGTCCAGCGACTTGCGCAGCCCGAATGCCGCGCCGCGGATATGCGCTGGCGCCAGATCGGCCAGGAGTGCATCGCGCGGCGCGCCGCGAATGCCCTTGCCGATGCGGTCTATGAAGCGGGCAGCCACCACCCAGCCTAACGAGGAGGCAAGGGGAAATAACGGTTTGGTCAGGGCCGCGAGGCCGTAGCCGGCCGCCACGATCAGCTTGCGCTTGCCCAGCCAGTCCGAGAGCGCGCCGGAGAATATTTTGACGATGGAGGCGGTGGCCTCGGCGATGCCCTCGATGGTGCCGAGCATCTCCATCGAGGCGCCCATGACGGTGACGAGATACACGGGCAGCAGCGCGTGGATCATCTCCGAGGAGATGTCCATGAGCAGGGAGACAAAGCCGAGCGCCCAAATGCCGGAGGGGATGGATGCTTTCGCGGGCGCGCCGGCTTTCATGGGGGTTATCCGCCGGTGCCTGAGAACTCCGCTCCCAGCTCGCCCAGCATGCAGGGCGGGGAGCTGCATTCCACGATGTCATCGTCCCGCGTGCCGCCGGCCGGGGCATGGACCAGCCGGGCGATGAAAAATCCGTCCAGCCCGCCGTGTTGCGGCCACATGCCCGGATGCGTGCGCACATCGCCCCGCGGGGTGAGGGCCTCGGGCAGTTCGGGCAGGCTCAAGGGGGCGCGGCGCAGGCCGAGGCGGGCGCAGGCGGCGTCGATTCGCGCTTCGCCCTCCTCGGGTTGCAGTGAGCATACGGCATAGATGAGCCGCCCGCCGGGGGCGAGCATTTGCGCCGCCGCGTCCAGCAATGCGTCCTGCGCCTTGGTGAGGGATTGTACGTCGCGCGGCTTGCGCAGGTGCAACAGGTCCGGGTGGCGGCGGATGGTGCCGGTGGCGCTGCACGGAGCGTCGAGCAGGATGGCGCTGAATTTCTGCGCCGGGCGCCAGGTGGCGGCGTCGGTCAGCACGCAGTCCACGCTCAGGCCGAGGCGGGTGAGGTTGCCCTTGAGCGTGCCCATGCGGGCGGGGTCGCGCTCCACGGCGGTGACCAGCGCGCCGGCCGCGGCCAGCTGCGCGGTTTTGCCGCCGGGGGCGGCGCAGAGGTCGAGCACGCGCTCACCCGGCTGGGGGTTGAGCAGCCGCGCGGGCAGGGTGGCGGCGGCGTCCTGCACCCAGATATCGCCCGTGGAAAACCCGGGCAGCTCCACCACGCTGGTGCCGGGGGGAAAGCGCACCGAGCCGGTGGGCAGCGGCGTGCCGCCTTCCAGGGTGAAGCCGGGCTTGGCGGAAACATCCAGCGGCGCCTCGGCCGCGTGCGCGGTGGCGATGGCCCGCGCGTTTTGCCCCCAGCTGGCCCAGGCCCAGGCGGGCGTGTCCAGGCGGGGCATGTCCAGCCCTTCCAGGGCCTCTGGCCCGGCCGCCACCACCTTGCGCAGCACCGCGTTCACCAGCCCGGCGAAGGGCGCCAGTTTTTTGGTGCGCGCCAGGTCAACCGCCGTGCCGACCGCCGCGTGCGCCGGGGCGCCGAGCAGCAGGAACGCGGCGGCGCCGAGCAGCAGGATATGGCGCACCGGAACCGGCGGCTGGCGGAGCAGGAAGGGCTCCAGCACCGCGTCCAGCGTGCCGGAATGGCGCAGCACGCAGGCGGCCAGGCGGTGGGCGGCGGCGCGGTCACGCGAGTCCAGCGGGGGCAGGGCGTCCAGCGCCGCGTCCAGCGAGGTGTTTTTGGTCAGCACCGCCTGCAACAGGGTGAAGGCGGAGTCTCTTGTGGGATCGCTCATTGAGCTCGGGCCTCCCGATGATGGAGCGCGGTGGCGCGTAATCTGAATCGGGCGGCCAGGGAAACTTTTGCCTCCCGATGATGGAGCGCATCAGCGCGTAATCTGAATCGGGCGGCCAGGGAAATTTTTGCCTCCCGATGATGGAGCGCATCAGCGCGTAATCTGAATCGGGCGGCCATGAGAGGGTTCATGGTGGAGCTGAGGGGAATCGAACCCCTGACCTCGTCATTGCGAACGACGCGCTCTACCAACTGAGCTACAGCCCCGTGACCATAAATGTGAACCGGGTCCATCCGGGGGCGGCATCGCGCATTCGGGCGCGCAAGTCAACTGCCTATCATCATTGCCAGCACTGCCGCGCGCCGTTACTCATGAGCGCATATAAACATTGGGGACTAAAAATGTTGTTCGCGATCTTCTGGCTGGCTGGCGAACTGATCCATCTGATGATTTTGGCCGTCATCGCCGCGGCGGTCATGAGCATGCTGATGTCTTTTGGCGTGGTGAACCACCGCAGTCAGTTCGTGAACGCCGTCGCGGACTTCCTCGACCGCGTGACCACGCCGGTGCTCAACCCCATCCGCCGCTATGTGCCTGCTTTCGGCAATGTCGATATTTCACCGCTGATCGCCATTTTGCTGCTGCAGGCGCTGCAATTCGTGCTGTCGGACATCTATGGCCGCCTGGTCATGGCCGGGCTGGGGTTCTAGACGGCGGCCGACTCGAAAGGAGCAGGCAGTGCGCCCGATTGTCGTGATTGTAAGCGCCGCGCGGCGGCGGGCCTGGTTTACCATCATGGCTTGCGTGCTGCTGGCCGTGGCCGGTCTGGCCTATGCCGCGCAGCATCTGCGCATTGATACCGACACCGACAACCTGTTCGCCCGTTCGCTCCCCTGGCGGCAGGCGGCGATTCGCGAGAGCCGGAATTTCCCGCAGTTTGACCGGCTGATCGTCGCCGTGGTGCGCGCGGCCACGCCCGAGGAGGCGCAGGAGACCGCCGCCGCGCTGAATGCCGCGCTGGCCGCCGATAAGAAGGATTTCATCGACTCCAGTTATCCGGCGGGAGATGAGTTCTACAGCCGCGAGGGGCTGCTGTTGCTGCCGCCGGACCAGCTGGCGAAGCTGCTCACCAGCATTGTCGCGGCGCAGCCCTTCCTTGGCCAGCTGGCGGCCGACCCCTCGGCGCGCGGGTTGCTGAACGGGCTGGCGCTGATCGCCCAGGGGGTGCGGGCCGGGGCCAATCTGACCCCCTATGATGGCGCGCTCAAGAGCGTGCAGAGCAATTTGCAGGCGGCGGCGGCGGGAAGGCCGGTGCCGCTCTCGTGGCAGTCGCTCATCGGCGGCAATATCGGCGGCGGCGGCGAATTCGTGCTGGCGCATCCGGTGCTCAACCAGGGCACGCTCCAGCCCGGCGGGGTGGCCACGGCGGCGCTGATGCGCATAGCCGCGAGCCTGCCGGATGTGCGCGCGGGCCGCGCTATGGTGGACTATACCGGGCAGATCCCGCTTTCGGACGAGCAATTCGCCTCGCTGACCCAGGGGATGGTCACCGGCGGCATCATCAGCGTGCTGTTGATCGCGCTCTGGCTGTATCTGGCGGTGCGCTCGTGGCGGCTGATCGTGCCGATATTGCTGACGCTGGTGCTGGGGCTGGCGCTGACCATCAGCTTCGCGGCGATTTTCATCGGCGTGCTGAATCTCATCTCCGTGGCGTTCGCCATATTGTTCATCGGCCTGGCGGTGGATTTCGCCATCCAGTTCTGTGTGCGGCTGCGCGATGTGCATCTTGCCTCCAGCGAACTCTCCGATGCGATTCCGCGCACCGCGCGTGAGGCCGGCGGGCAGATCGCCCTTGCCGCCGTGGCCACCTCCTGCGGA
>JAJZCG010000066.1 GCA_021846225.1 Pseudomonadota bacterium
GGGAATCGCGCCTGGGCAGGCGCTAGAGTCTTTTTCTGTTGATCTGAATCGTTTTGTGATTCCGGCGCGGTTAAAAACATGATTCAAGCTTATTGCTGGATCGGAGGTCAGCATGGGATGGGTCGACACTATTCGAATGATCTGAGGGAACGCGTTGCGGCGGCTGTTTTGGCTGGGCGCTCGTGCCGTGAGGTAGCGGCGTTGTTTTCGGTGAGCGTTGCGAGTGCGGTGAAGTGGTCGCAGCGGCTGCGGCAGACGGGCAGTGCGGCGGCGAAGCCGCAAGGCCGACAGCAAGCTCGCGCTCTGGCGCCGCACCAGGCTTGGATTCTTGGCCGGCTTGAGGAGCAGAAAGATTTGACGATGCGGGCACTGGCGATTGAGCTGGGCGAGCGCGGCATTGTCACCAGCGAAGTTTCGGTCTGGCGTCTGGTGCGCGACGCCCGGCTCAGCTTCAAAAAAAACGCTGCTCGCCAGCGAGCAGGATCGCCCGGACGTGGCCCGCAAACGCCGGTTTTGGAAGAAGTATCAGGGCCGGCTGGCGCCTGAGCGGCTGGTCTTCATCGATGAGACTTGGGCCAAAACCAATATGACCCGCACACGCGGCTGGTCACTGCAAGGCGCGCCCTTGCTCGCGAAAATTCCGCATGGTCACTGGAAAACTCTGACCTTCCTGGCGGCCCTGCGGTCAGACCGCATCGACGCCCCATTCGTCCTCGACGGGCCGATCAACGGTAAAAGCTTTGCCGCCTACATCAAGCAAATGCTGGTGCCGGCCTTGTCACCAGGCGATATCGTCATCATGGACAATCTCGGCAGCCATAAAAGCCCAGCGGTGCGCAAAGCCATTTGCGAAGCTGGCGCCAAACTCCTGTTCCTGCCGCCCTACAGCCCAGACCTGAACCCCATCGAACAGGTCTTCGCCAAGCTCAAAACCCTGCTCCGCAAGGCTGCAGAGCGCACCGTCGAGGCAACTTGGAAACGCATCGGCACGTTGCTCAACGAGTTCAAGCCACAGGAATGCGCAAACTACCTCAGAAATTCAGGATATGCGTCAAATTAGGTGAAAGAGACTCTAGAACCGGCTGACATCAGATGGATGCCACGACCAAGACGAGCGCCGCCTGTGCTGGCATAACTCGTTGATTTATCTTCTGGATGGTGGTGGGCGCGACAGGGATTGAACCTGTGACCCCCACCATGTCAAGGTGGTGCTCTACCGCTGCGCTACGCGCCCATATCCGCCGCGGTGTTTAGCCGTGTTGCGTTTTGGAGGCAAGTACCCCTGGGCCGGATGGTTCAGGATTTCGGTTGGAAACGTAGATCGCCACCCCCGGTCAAGGCGCGGGGGTCATCCGTGCAGCGCCCGGCGCAGGGCTTCGGTGCTGTCGCGCAGGGCCGTGGCGGCAAGGCGGCTCGGGCCGATGACATCAAACGCGTGGAACGCGCCGGGATAGACATGCAGCTCCACCGGCACACCGGCGCGGGTGAGGCGGCGGGCGTAGTCGAGATTTTCCTCCAGAAACAAATCCAGCGCACCGGCCGCGAGGTAGCTGGGCGGCAGCCCCTCCAGATTTTCAGCGCGCGCCGCCGCCGCGTAGGGGGAGACACCCGGCCTGCCTGGGGCATGGCCGAGCAGGCAGGTCCAGCCGAACAGATTGTCCTGATGGCGCCAGATGAACTGGCCGGTGAGCGGATGCGGCTGGCTGGCGGTGCAGGTGCGGTCGTCGATCATCGGGTACATGAGGTGCTGGAAGGCAAGCTGGACTTCGCCCCGGTCACGCGCCAGCAGGGCCAGCGCCGCGGCAAGCCCGCCGCCCGCACTCTCGCCTTTCACCCCGATGCGCGCGGGGTTGATGTTCTGCGCCGCCGCTTTGCGGTTGAGCCAGCGCAGCACGGCGTAGCAATCCTCCAGCGCGCCGGGGGCGGGCGTTTCCGGCGCCAGGCGGTAGTCCACCGAGTAGACGGCGCAGGCAAGCTCATGCGCCAGGATGCGGTTGGGCAGGTCCATCATCTCGGGAAAGCCAAAGATATAGCCGCCGCCGTGAATGTGCAGCACTGCGGGCAGACTGCCGGAAGCCTGGGCCGGGCGGTAGGCGAGAACACGCACCTGCCCCGCGGGGCCGGGGATGTTGAGGGTCTCGACGATGACCGGCAACGGCGGCGGCGGCGGGAGGGCTGCGAGCTGTTCGGCGCGGCCCGCGCGGACCATGGCGAGCGCCTCGGCCGACCATTCCGGCATCGGCGGATAGGCGTTGAGCACTGGCAGCAGTTCAGGGTCGACAAGATGGCTGGATGGCACCGGCATTTCTCCCAAAGTGTCTACATATCCTCGACACGTTCCACGCCGGGGACGAGCTTCATCGCCTGCGCCAGCCGGGCGGTGACATTGAAGCCGCCGGGGAGAATGACATCGAGATTGCGCTCCAGCCCGGTTTTGGGAACCAGCGTGACGCGGCCGCGCCCCTTGCCCTCGCGCTCCAGCAGGGAGCGGATGTGCGGCAGGGCCTCGGTGCGGTCCAGCCAGATGCGCAGGGATGCACCGGCCTTGGCGGCGGCATCATCGAGCGGGGTGACATCCACAGCGGTGATGCGTAGCGATTCGCCCTCGATCTTCACATCGGCGCTGACCAGCAGGGCCGTGCCCTCGACCAGGATTTCGCGCACGCGGCCCAGCACCTCGGAGAACAAAGTAACCTCGAAGCTGCCTTCCATGTCCGATAACGTGAGCCAGAGCATGCGGCTGCCGGTGCGGGTGACGCGCTCCTTTTTGGCGCCTACCGTACCCGCGAGCTTGAGGCGCGTGGCCCCCGCCTGGGCCCGGCGCTCGATACTGCCGGAGGCGGCGACGCCGAGGCGCTTGAGGGCGATGGCGTACATATCCAGCGGGTGGGCGCTGACGTGAAAGCCGATGGCCTCGGCCTCGGCGGCCAGGCGGTCGGTCTCGGGCCAGTCCGGGATGCCGGGCAGGCGGATGGTCTCTGGTTCCGCGCCGCCGAACAGGCCAATCTGGCCGGATTGCTTCTCCTCCGCCTGCGCCTGCGCGGTGCGGATGATGGCTTCAGCCACGCTGAACACCTTGGCCCGGTTGGACTCCAGGGATTCGAACGCACCGGCCTTGGCGAGGATTTCGACATGCGCGCGGGTCAGGGATTTGGGGTCGATGCGGGCGGCGAAATCGGAGATGTCCTTGAAGGGCTTGTTGCCCCGCGCCTTGGCGATGTCCGCCATCGCGGCGATGCCGACCCGCTTGATGGCACCCAGCGCGTAGCGGATGGCATGGCTGCCGTCCGGCAGGGTTTCAGGTTTGAAATCGGCACCGGAATAATTCACATCCGGCGGGAGCACCTGGATGCCCATGCGCATCGCATCCGCGCGCAGGATCGCCAGTTTATCGGTGTTGGTGATGGACAGCGACATGCACGCGGCAAGGAAGGGAACCGGGTGGTTGGCGCGCAGATAGGCGGTTTGGTACGAGACCAGCGCGTAGGCGGCCGCGTGGGATTTGTTGAAGCCGTAATCCGCGAATTTCGCCATGAGGTCGAAGATCTCGTTGGCTTTTTCCTCGGTGAAGCCCTGCTTCGACGCGCCTTCGCAAAAGATTTTGCGCTGGGCGTCCATCTCGGCGCGGATTTTCTTGCCCATGGCGCGGCGCAGCAGATCCGCGCCCGCGAGGGAGTATCCCGCCATCACCTGGGCAATCTGCATCACCTGCTCCTGGTAGACGATGACGCCGTAGGTCTCGGCCAGGATGTCATGAATCGCGGCATCCGGCGCGGTCCAGGCGGCGCCGTGCTTGCGGGCGCAATAGTCGGGGATGTTGGCCATCGGGCCGGGCCGGTTAAGCGCCTGGATGGCGATGAGGTCCTCGAAACGGTCCGGGCGCATCTGTTGCAGGGCGCTGCGGTAGCCCTGGGTTTCAAAGGTGAACACGCCGCCGGTGTCGCCGCGCGCGATCATCTCATAGGTTTTCAAATCATCCATCGGGATGGCGGAAAGGTCGATCTCAACGCCCTGCTCGCGCAGGAAGCCGAGCGCGCGGTCCAGCACCGTCAATGTCGTAAGGCCCAGGAAGTCAAACTTCACCAGCCCGGCCTGCTCGACGTATTTCATCGAGAACTGCGTGACCAGCATCTCCGATCGGGGGTCTTTATAGAGCGGGACGAGCTGGTCGAGCGGACGGTCCCCGATGACGACCCCCGCGGCATGGGTGCTGGCGTGGCGGTAGAGACCCTCGATCTGCAGGGCGATTTCCATGAGCCGGGCGAGTCCTTCATCGGAATCACGCAGCTCGCGCAGCTTCACCTCGCCGTCGATCGCCTGTTGCAGGGTGACCGGCTTGGCCGGGTTGTTGGGGATGAGCTCGGCCACCTTGTTGACCTGGCCGTAGGGCAGGCCCAGCACGCGCCCGACATCGCGCACCGCCGCGCGGGCCTGCAGCTTGCCGAAGGTGATGATCTGCGCGACGCGCTCGGCGCCGTATTCGCGGGTGACGTAGGCGATCACCTCGTCGCGGCGCTCCTGGCAGAAATCGATATCGAAATCAGGCATGGAGACGCGCTCAGGGTTGAGGAAGCGCTCGAAGAGGAGCCCATAGCGCAAGGGATCAAGATCAGTGATCAGCAGCGCCCAGGCAACGACGGAACCAGCGCCTGAACCACGGCCAGGGCCGACGGGGATTTTCTGCTCCTTCGCCCATTGGATGAAATCGGCCACGATGAGGAAGTAGCCGGGGAAGCCCATCTGGATGATGGTGCCAAGCTCGAATTCCAGGCGGGCGCGGTAGGGCGCGCGCGCCTCTTCCGGCAGGCCCTGCGCGTTCAGCCGGGCCTCCAGCCCTTCCTCGGCCATGGCGCGCACCGTCTGCGCCTCGGTGGTGCCAGGGCGGACTTTTGGGCAGGTGGGCAGCAAGGGTTTGCGCGATTGCGCCATCACCGCGCAGGAACGCGCGATGGCCAAAGTGTTATCGCAGGCTTCCGGCAGGTCGGCGAATAATGCGCGCATGGTGGCGGCGGGCTTGAACCAGTGCTCCGGCGTGACGCGGCGGCGCTCCGGCTCGGCCAGCACCCGGCCCTCGGCGATGCAGAGCAGCGCGTCATGCGCCTGGTGCATCGAGGATTTGGCGAAGAAGCACTCGTTGGTGGCAACCAGCGGCAGGGCGCGCGCATCGGCCAGGGTGATCAGGCCAGGTTCAATCGCCTGTTCCAGCTTTTCGCCGTGGCGTTGCAGCTCCACCGCGATGCGGTTGGGGAAGGCTTCCGCCAGCGCGGCAAGATACGCCTCGGCCGCGGCCATCTGCCCTTCTGCGAGCAGCCTGCCGATGGGGCCATGCGGGCCGCCGGTGAGCAGAAACAGGCCCTCGGCATGGGCGAGCAGGGTCTCCAGGGTGATCTGCGGTTTTGGCGCGCCATCGGAGAACAGATAACTGGCGGAGGAGAGTTTCTGCAGATTGGCGAAACCGGCGGGCGTTTGCGCCAGCAGCACCACCGGGTCCGGCGCCAGGTTGACGCCGCCGCGCGCCAAGCCAAGCTGGCAGCCGATGATGGGCTGCACCCCCGCGGAGGTGCAGTATTGCGAGAATTCCAGCGCGCCGAACATGTTGGAACTATCCGTGATGGCGACCGCCGGCATGGAGAGCTCACGCGCCAGCGCCGCGATCTTGTCCGGTTTGATCGCGCCCTCAGACAGCGAGAAGGCGGAATGGACCCGCAGATGGACGAAAGTCTCGTAAGGCATGGCGACTCCGGTGAAGCGGGTCAGCTTCGGTTAAAACAGCGGGCCGATCAACTTAAACCTAGCCCGGCCTCATACCCCACGCTGACAAAATAGAGCCCTTCGGCGGGGGCGGTGGGGCCTGCCACGGCGCGGCTCCGCGCGGCCAAAACCTCCGCCACGCGCGATTCCGGCCAGGACCCCTCCCCCACCATCTTCAAACTGCCCACCATGTTGCGGACCTGGTGATGCAGAAAGCTGCGGGCCTTGGCGTGGATGATGAGACGCTCCCCCTCGCGCATCACGCTCAGCTCGTCCAGCGTGCGCAACGGCGATTTGGCCTGGCAGGCGGAGGCGCGGAAGGAAGAGAAATCATGATGGCCGAGCAAGTGTTGCGCCGCGCGGTGCATGGCTGCCTCGTCGAGCGGCTGGCGCACATGCCACACGCGGTTGAGCTCCAGCGCGGGGAACGCCAGGCGGTTGGAGATGATATAGCGGTAGCTGCGCCAGGTGGCGGAGAAGCGCGCACTCCACCCGGCGGGTGCCGGGGCGGCGCGCAGCACCACCACGGGGTGCGGCTTCATGTGGTAGTTCAGCGCCTCGCGCAGGCGGTGGGGGGAGAAATCCGGCAGCTCCATCTGCACGATCTGGCCCAGCGCATGCACCCCGGCATCCGTGCGCCCGGAGGCAACCGCGGCGGGGATGCTGCCGCCGCAAAGCTTGGCGCCGGCCTCTTCCATCACCTGCTGCACCGCCAGCCCGTGTTTCTGGCGCTGCCAGCCCATGAAGCCGGTGCCGTCATATTCAACTTCCAGCGCCCAGGGGATCAAAAGAAGCGGGCACCTTCGGGCAGGGTGAAGCCGCGCAGAAAATCCGCCGTGGCCATGGCGGCCTTGCCGGGACGCTGGATTTCCAGCGGGCGCAGCGCCGTGCCGCCGCCGCAGGCAATGGTCATGGCGGCATCCAGAATATCGCCGGGGCGGGTGTCATCGGTGAGGCCGGGGGCCGCGACAACCTCGGCGCGGAGAAATTTGAGGACGATTTCCCCCAACAACGCCAGCGAGCCCGGCCAGGGATTGTTGGCGCGGATCTGGCGCTCCAGCGCAACGGCGGCTTGGGTGAAATCCAGCCGCGCATCCTCACGGGTGCGCTTGCGGGCGTAGCCGCCATCCTCGTCATTGGCCGGGGCGGGCGGTTGCGTCACCGGCTCGCTGGGATTGCTAAGTTCTTCCACGATCAGCGCCGCGCCAATCTGCGCCAAACGGTCGTGCAAATCCCCTGCCGTATCACTTGGGCCGATGGCTGTGGCCTGGTGACGCAGCATGGCGCCGGTGTCCAGGCCCTCGTCCATCTGCATGATGGTGATGCCGGTGAAGGGGTCGCCAGCCAAAATAGCCGCCTGGATGGGCGCCGCGCCGCGCCAGCGGGGCAGCAGGCTGGCATGAATATTCAGGCAGCCGCGTAAGGGCGCGTGCAAAATTTCAGCCGGCAGGATGAGCCCGTAGGCGGAGACGATAGCGGCATCGAGGCCGAGGGCATGGAAAAACGCGATCTCCTCGGCATTGCCTTTCAGGCGCTTAGGCGTGCGCACCGGCAAGCCAAGCTCAAGCGCCGCCTGATGCACCGGGCAGGGAGTCTCCCGCTGGCCGCGCCCGGCGGGTTTTGGCGGCTGGGCATAAACCACGGCGATCTCATGCCCTGCCTCAACCAGCGCGCGCAGGGCCGGCACAGAGAACGCGGGCGAGCCCATGAAGGCGAGCTTCATTATTTACGCCCCCGCTGCTCCTTCAGCTCCTTGGCCAGCTTGCGGAGCAGGATATTGCGCTTGAGCGGGGAGAGATAATCCACGAACTGCACGCCGTTGAGATGGTCGATCTCGTGTTGCAGGCAGGTGGCGAGCAGGCCGTCGGCCTCGATCTCGTGTTTGGCGCCGTTTTCGTCCTGGTAGCGCACTTTCACCCATGAGGGGCGCACAACCTCGGCATACTGGTCCGGCAGCGAGAGGCAACCCTCCTCGCGGGAGCATTTGTCCTCCGAGGCGGCGATGACCTCCGGGTTGACCAGGGCAAGCGGCGCCGGGACTTTGTCAGGCGCCACATCCACCACGATGACGCGCAGCAGCCGGCCAACCTGCGGGGCGGCAAGGCCGATGCCCGGAGCGGCATACATGGTGGCGAACATGGAGGGGATGAGCGCGCGCACCTCATCGTAATCCGCCGGGGTTACTGCGCGGGCGTGCTTGCGCAGCACCGGGTCGGGCACCACGAGGATGGGCAGCAGCGGAGCGGCGGGTTCGGTGGTCTCAGAGATGGTTTGTGTGACTGACATGCCGGAACACTTAATGCCACGCCTGCCCCGCTGCAACGCCGGGCTTGCGCATTCGGGACTTGCATCCGGCCAGATTTATGACAACATAAGCCCCGGACGCCTTCGGGGTCTGAATTCTGCTTCGCTCACAACTGGGGGGGCCTGCCTTTATGAATACCCGCGTTTTCACTTCGCCTTTGTTTCTGGGCTTCGACCATCTGGAACAGATGATCGAACGCGCCGCGAAAAACTCCTCCGATGGCTACCCGCCGTACAACATCGAACAGCTCAGCCCGGTATCGCTGCGCATTACGCTGGCGGTGGCCGGTTTCACCATGGACGACCTGCAAATAACCCTGGAAGATAACCAGTTGGTAATTCGCGGCCGCCAGACTGACGACGGACACGGGCGCGTGTTCCTCCACCGGGGGATTGCGGCGCGCCAGTTCCAGCGGGCGTTCGTCATCGCGGAGGGAATTGAGGTGAAGGGAGCCTGGCTCGATAATGGGCTTTTGCACGTTGACCTGGTGCGGCCGGTGCCGCAACCGGTGGTGAAAAATATCCCCATTTCGCGCGGGCAGACCAAAACAAATGTGGCGCCGACTCGGGTGATGGACGGAGACTCGCGGGATTCCCAGGGCTAAACAGCCTCCAGGCGTCCCTAATTAAAACACAACCCGCCAGTAGACTAACCATATATAGATATAGCTGCGCGCAAGATTAACCTGGCTCATTTGAGAAGGAATTTTTCCATGGACATCAAGACACATGACGGAACAGCGAATTTCGTGCCCGGAACCGTGCTCGACATCCACCACATCTCGGCGGCCCAGCTGGCCGGGCTGGGGATGGAGGAAATCGCCTTCGTGAAACCGGTGATGACCGAAAACGGCCCGGCCTTTGCCATCCACGCCGCCGACGGCACGCCGATGGCCATCGCCTCCAACGCGCCGCTGGCCGCCGCCGCCATCATCCAGAACGACATGGTGCCAAGCCTGGTGCATTAAAGCCTGATTGGTTTAAGCGTGATCCGGCGCTAAAGCTGTGTTAACAATGAAATACGAACACCGCCCCTTCTCAGACCAGGGGCGGTGCTCTTCCGCCAGAGACAACCGCCGAGCTTATGACCCAGGCGCCTGCGAGCCTGCCGGTTGCGCCGGGAAGGCCACGTAAATTTCCACACGGCGGTTGGCCGCGCGCCCGGCTGCGGTGGCGTTGCTGGCCACCGGATTTTGCGGCCCCATGCCCTGAGTGGTGATCCGCTGGCCACTAACCCCGCGCGAGACGAGATAAGACTTCACGCTTCCCGCCCGGTGGTCGGACAGCGGATAGTTGATGTTGCTGGAGCCGGTGCTGTCCGTGTATCCGACAATTTGCACCGTCTCGCTCGGGTTCTGCTGTATGCCTGAAGCCAGCTGGTCGAGGATTGGATTGATGCGCGGGTTAAGCGTCGCGCTGCCAGTGTCGAAACCGGCATCGGCCGGAATGTTGACCTTGAGGCGATTATCCGCCGTCTGGGTGACCTGCACGCCCGTACCCTGCGCGGATTGCTGCAATTGCTGCTTCTGCGCCTGCAGATGCTGGTTCCAGAGATACCCGCCAAGGCCGCCGGCCGCCGCACCGCCCAGCGCGCCGATGATCGTGCCGCGGGCATGGCCGCCACTGGCCAGCGCGCCGATCAGCGCGCCACCGACGGCACCAATTCCCGCCCCCGTGGCGGCGCTGGTGGCGCCCGGATTGTTCTGGGCATATTGCTGACTGCACCCGGCGAGCAGAGTGACGCACATAAAGGCAGCAGCAGTCCGGTGAACGGTTCTGGTCATTTGCATCGGCGTTCTCCTGATGAATTTTTGGTTTCATACATCGCCAGGTAATTGCAAACAGCGCATGGCATGAATTACCGGACGCATCGGCTCGTCTGTCGCGGCACAAGTCTAAGCCAGTTTCCCGTGGCGGAGCAAGCGTTTGGCCGGGGGAGATGGCTGTACCCGCGCCAAGCTGTTGGGAGCCACTTAATCTCCGCCCCCTGCCCTGCATGCGGGCTATAGCCTGCCTCGTAGATATGATACCATCGTTTTCACAAAAGGAAGAGGCGATGCTGCAACCATCTATCGACCGGCTTATTAGCCGGGGCAAACCAGCGGCACAGAGCTCGGTCTCTGAATGGTCTCGAGCACCGACTGCTCAGGAAGACGCCGCCGGTGCGCTCGATGGCAAGATCGACGGCACCCGGAAATTTCATACCGCACTGGAACAAAACCCCTGGTGGCAGGTTGATCTCCTCAAAAATTACAAAATATCAGAGGTCCGTATTCACAATACATGCGATGCGACATCCTCCCGCTTTAAAAATTTCAGCCTCTCCGTTTCAATTGACGGTGAAGTTTGGGCAGAAATTACACGAAAAGACGATGATATCCCTGTAGAGTTGGACTGCAACCCTTATATCTGGCGCGAGCTGTGGCCGGCATGGGGCCGGTTTGTACGGGTGACACTGCTCGGACCCGGTTTTCTTCACCTCGATCAGGTCGAGGTTTACACAAGTGAGCCGGCCGAGGCCGCTGGATTTCCCATTTCAAAAATCTCTCCGGCAGATAAAATTAATCCAAATGGTGACACCACCGTCGTGATTACATCCTGCAATCGGCATGATCTGCTTGAACAAACGCTTCATTCGTTTGAGCGATACAACACATACAACGCCATCAAGGAAATTATCGTTGTCGAGGATGGCGATGCAAACCCGGAACATATTTGCGCCCGATATGGCGCCAGATTAATCCGCATCAACCCGAGACGGGGTCAACTCCACGCGATCGATGTTGTCTATTCTCATGTAAAAACTCCATATATTTTTCATTGCGAAGATGATTGGGAATTTTATCGGCCAGGCTTTATTGAAAAAAGCATGGAAATATTAAAATCTGATTTATCATGTGTCTGCGTCTGGTTAAGAGCTTGGCGCGACACCAACGGCCACCCTTTAAGCTTTCGCGCGCGCTGCAAGACATTCGGTGTTTTAGCCTATGGTTATCTCAATATATGGCATGGATTCTCATGGAACCCAGGACTACGCCGAAAATCTGATTATGATGCAGTTGGTCCTTTTTCGCACATATTTAATCATGCGGACGATCTAGACGAGCCCACGGTTAGCGAACGCTATGCGGCATTGGGCTATCGTGCCGTGATTTTAGATGAAGGCGGCTATGTCCGCCACCTGGGGTGGGAAAGGCATATTGCAGATTAGTTTTTATCTGATATGAAAAAACGGTTTTTGCCAAAATCTGCTCGCTTTATATGCAATTACGCTCTGGCGATTTTTCTGAGGGTGATTCACGATTTTAGCTCATCCAGTTGAGCGAACCTCCTAAAATAGCGCTCTAGAAATCAGCTGCGGGCGTATTAAACTGTTTCTCCAGAGAAAATAAAAAATCCTGGGTTATAAATTCCCCCTGATATATCTGGCTCTCTTGGTGAATACTTACTGAATCAAGAAAACGCTGGTCAAATTCACTTTCTGCTTCTTCTCCCAGCTTCGCTTTGTTCGAGAAAAATTTTGCAACACTGAGCAAATGCTCGGCACCAACTGCAAAATATGTATGCTCAGACGTACCCGGTGTGAGACCCGTAAGCATTTTTTTATTCCAGGCTATACGGGCTTTAATATCTGCCCATTTAAGGTGGAAATTATACAGGCATGAGAAATGTGGAGGGACATTCGCACCATGAAAGCCCGCAGCCCAACGCAAAGGCACCGTTGTTAGACACGTCTTGTTCAAAGCTGCCGAACGTAGTCCATAATGCCGTTGGTTTCCCAATACACGCGCATCCGAATCAAGCGGCAGATCATCTTCCAGCTCAATCACATCCACCCCACGCGCGGTAACATAGGGGTGTTTGTTTTGTTCAACAAAATCAGCAAGATTCAAAAATTTTGCCGGGTCAGGGAATAAAAACTCATCAACATCGCAGCGCAGCACTACATCGTAGCTATTTAGCAAAACAGCCGTAAAATTAGCAATCAAGTCAACCCGTAATTTATCATCGTATGGGCTGTTTACCTCCCAGATATTGCCCACTTGAACGTCATGGAACAACGGCTTCATGCCTGCATATGTGATAACATGCAGATTTTCAGGACCAAATAAACCACCGTAATAACGCTGCCAGCGGGGGAAAAAAAATGCCGGAGAGATTGCGTCCGTGATTACCGCAACTTTTTTTACAAGCAGGCCCATTTCTCGCCAGCGTTGATGCGTTATCATCCCGCTACGCCGCCGCCGCACTTGCGTTCACCCCCGCATAAACCTCCAAAAACCCCGCCACCATATCCGCCCGGCTGGCAGGAGGTGAAATCCCGGCTGCCAACCCCTCCCACAAGCCCTTCTCAGTGCAGGCACGGCGGATGGTTTCAGCCAAAGCTCGCGCATCACCCATCTCGAACAACAAGCCGTCCACGCCATCGCTAATGCGCTCCGCCGGGCCGCCGACGTTAGAGGCGATCACCGGCCGCCCAAAGCTCCAGGCTTCCGAAATCACCAGGCAGAAAATTTCCCACCATACAGAAGGCACCACGACCCAGTCTACCCGCGCCATGCGCCCCCGCAATTGGTCATGGTGGTAGGAACCATTAAATATCACATTACGCTCCGCCAGCGGCAACGCCTCTTCAGCGGCAAGAAAATCCTCAATCTCCTTGCGCCGCGCCGGCGTTGCAAACTGAATGTTATCTCCGTTGATCTCAACGACAAAATCGTTAAACCCACCGGCGCGCAGCAAGGTTACCGCCTGCAGCAAAACATGCAGCCCCTTGGCGTCTACCAGCTGCGCAAAAAAACCAAAATGGTTGCGCTGCTTACCGGCTGATGCCACTGGAAGCTGTACGCCGCGCGGTAACAGCCCGTTGGTAACATGCACAAACTTCGCGCGCTCCAGGCCCCAGCTCTCAAACTGGTCGATCATGAACCGGCTGGGCGTGGTAAAAACATCCACCGCGTCCAGATGCCGCTTCATCCACATCTCGCGCATAAAATAATGTTCCGGCGCGCGGTCAGGCAAACATTGGTGGCAGCGCACAGCAGAGGCGCGTGCGCAAAGGGAGGCATCGGTACGCCGCACCATATGCCCGTTGGCGGGGCAGATGGTCAGGAACTCATGCGCGGTGAATACAATTTTCACCTCTGGCAGCACACGTCGCGTCAGGGTCAAAAAATCAATGCCGATGGTAAGAAAATGATGAAAATGCACCACATCGGGCTTAATCAGCAGCAAAAACTCTGCATGGGCTTCCGCCAGTAGTACATTGCCGCTTTTCTCCCAGACATAATCATACTCCTGGGTGAGCAGCAGATACTCATCCGGCCGGCCATCAAACCCCGTGATCCGCGCACCACTTTTGTATAGCGCCGGCGAGGATTGATCGATCGAAGCCAACAACACCGGCTCCACATCCGGGCTTTCGCGCAAACCCTGGAACAATTCATATGCGACTGTCTGCGCACCGCCACGCACCAATTCGGGGTGATACAGACTGACCAGTAAAACCTTCATGGCGCCGCCTCCACGCCCAGACCGCAACAGCTGGGCTGTGGCCCCAGCAGGCCATTACGCACCATTTCGCTCCAACTACGGCTGAACAGCCAGCGATTAACGACTGATCCACCTTCATGCTGCGGACGGCGCGCCGAGCCCTTGCCCTCCAAATGCCATAGGCGGATATCATGCAACCAAGGCAGACACCCGGCCTCAATGCTTTTCAGGCACAAATCCGCATCCTCATAATGGCCAAACACATAATCCTGAGTGAAGCCGCCAAGCTGCTCAAACCAGGCCCGCTGCACAGACATAAACGCGCCAGTCACCGCGGGAACCGGCCGTGGTTTTAAAAACCCCACATTCTCGGGCGGTGCGCCCTTGCCGTAATGTTCCACACGCAAAATACTGGTCTCGCGCTTACGGTGCCCGGCAAAGTCAGGCATCGTATCTTCGCAAAAATACATGCCTGCATGCATCAACGAACCATCATCATAATACAGTGGCGCGCCAAATAACGCGGTCTGTTCATGCGGCAGGGTCTCAATCAACATGGTGTGTTTTTCCGCCCAGTCATTCCCGTAGGGGAACACATCCGGGTTCATGATCAACAGCCGGTCAGAGCTGGCAAATTGGGCCGCGGCATTATTGGCAGCGCCAAACCCGGCGTTGCTGTTAAGAATAACGACACTCATATCCAAGCCATAGATCAACGCGCAGCGTTTTGCCTCACGCAGCGTCTGCTCGGCAATCCAGGGGCTGTTGAGCACATAGATGAATTCATAATCCTGAATGCCCGGAATTTTCGAGAACAACGCCTGTTGCAGGAACATATATTCCGCTTTGCCGTAGAGGCAGACGATAATCGAGCCTTTATAGCTCCGCCCTGTCGCGCCAAAGCGCTCGACGTATGGCGCATTCACCGCGCGGCGGCTTAGCATTTTATTGAAATCCACCATTTGTTCACCGATGGCGGCATCGATCGCCGCCACGGCATCAAAATACGGGTTACCAAAATACTTGGCCTGCACAAGATGCGAGAGCGTGAGTTTGCGGACCTCCTGATCCTCCAGTATCTCAGCCGTGAGCATGAAGCTGAGTTCCGTGCCGGATTTAAGCCGCAGCACCACGCTACACACCCCAGCTGGCAGCCTTCTGGCCGCGAACATGAAGCCCCACCATCCGTACGCATGCCGCCCCCCATTGGCCAAGACAACCTCTGCGTCCTCCCTGCGTTCACGCGCAAGGCTGTTGCCATCGAGGGAAACCGACCATCTGGAAAAATAAAGGTCCAGACTCTCCAGCCTGTCACTGACATCGTTAATCCATCCGACGACATAAATGCCGCCGGAACGAGATAGCAGGACCCCATCAACCGCCGCGGCCGGAAGCTTCACTTTTTCGTGACATGTATCAGACGCGGCAGTCATCACAATGCGTCCGCGCACACCGCCTTGCGGCATTATGAAGGGCCTCCCCTCTTCGCGGCCGTATCTGTCATAATGGTTCCGCCCTGATTGGAAGCTCCCGCTAGCCACAGCCAAACGAACATCTGGGTTCAAGCGCAGGTAAGTTTCCTCATTAAACACTGCGCCAGCGCTGGATGCCTTATCCGCCAGCGCGGCCGGATCGTCGAAATCTGCCATTGAAGCTCCACCTTTACGCCACCGCACCGAGCAGAAGCACAAAACCAAGACTATCTATACCTCCAATCTTACAAGAATTATACTGAGCTGGACTCGGAAAATCGGACAGGGTTATAATCTTACTGTGTCATAAAGTGCTTGCCCAATTCGGAGCTTATCTGTCAGGGATGGAGATTTTTACTCGTGGAGGCGGGTTATGGGGCTCGAACCCAGTTCAAGCGGCAGCGAATCAAGGTTTGCCGCCTATGTCGAGGCGATTGCGTCTGCGCTCGGTCATGCTGATCGAGGAGCGGCATTACGATCGTATTGCGCCGGATTGCTGCTGCCCGGTGATCGCAAGAGCGTCTAGTACCTCTGCACGGAGATTATGACTCTTTGACCGGGTATGCCTTGCGGAGTTTTTGAGCTGGTCCCGGTTGATCGGACAGTTTGGCGGCTTGTTTAAGCTATTCCCTGGTTGCATTTACGCCGCCAGTTTGTTGTTCAGCCTTGCCGGGGCTAGCCCCGGCAAGGCTGAAATTTCGATTT
>JAJZCG010000067.1 GCA_021846225.1 Pseudomonadota bacterium
TTGGGTGATTGTGTAGTTCCATTCGCCATGGAACTGGTGGGGGGAGAGATTGATCGCCGCCATTTCATGATCTGTGACTTTGACACCAGCTGGATAAGTTGCGTGATCGATTTCGGCTTTGACGTTGAGGCCGGTTCTGGTGGTGGTTGCTGCGATCAGTTGGACGATGGCTTGGTAACTGACCAGCGGTTTTCCGCGCCAGTTCTGGGTGATGAACGAGAACAGTTTGTGTTCAATTTTGTTCCACTTGCTGGTGCCGGGTGGCAAGTGAGAGACGGTGATGGTCACGCCGAGTTCGGTGGCGAGTGCTTGGAGTTCGCGCTTCCAGAGCCGCACGCGGGCACCGTTGCTGCCGCCACAATCGGCGGTGATCAGCAGGCTACGCCCGGATGCGCGATGGCAGGACAGCCGAGGCCGAATCATCGCAAAAACCGACAGCGAGTTCGGCCAATCCACGAATAATGGTGCTGCGCGCCATGCCGGTAATGCGCGCAACGGCAGCTATACCACCGCGACCGGCCGCCTTGGCCTCCGCCGCAGCAAAACGCCGGCGGCTGCGCTCGTCCAGCACAGGATCAAGCACTTGATAGCGCAACCGGATGCCTGCTTCGTCAACCATACACCGAGTCTAGAATGATAGCTTACCGCGCCGGAATCCCCCCAGCGCAGAATTCCCCTCCGCGATTCAATTATTTATCAACAGGCCCTTAATGAAACCGGGTCTGGAAAGCGGAAACTATCGTTGACGCCCTTCTTGTGCGGCGTCGGCGCTTGCGCGCGCCCGGACCACCAGTTCTGATAAGCGCGGTCAAGGTCGCGTAAAGTTTGTTGCAGCGTATGAACCGGGGCGGCCATCAACCAATCAACCTCGGCCCGGAGCATCGTGACCTCCCGAGACTGGCTGATGGCATTGAATCTCCGTCCAGGTCGATACCAATCCCGGCGTTGCTCTAAAGCGAGGTTATAGATGAACCGGCAAGCGCCCGCGATCTGCGATATCTGAGCATATTGCTCAGATGTCGGGTAGAGGCGGAACAACGCGGCCTTATGCTCTTTCACCACGCCAATATGCATTGAGATCTGTCCGACAACAAGAATATCGACCATGACGGCATTGTGCCTGTGTTTTGCAACGCCGTCGTGGTCTTCCCAACAAGTCCTAGCGACCTCTTGTGGAACCAGGCGCCCTTACCCCGGCCTAAACGCCGGGGCTTGCGGGTTTTAGAGGGTCACGCAGGAGCCGCAATTCGCGCGGGTATGCCGGGGAATGGGCGGGCGGCCGGGCCGAGCCGGGCGCTGCCAGATGCGCCCCCGTAACAGTCTGACTTGACAAGCGCCCACGCAATAGGGTCTGATAATAAACATATAACGAATCCAACAAGGTTTCACTGTCGTGCGGCTGCGGCCGTAATCGCCGGTTATCAGGACCCCACCGTCGAAACCGACACGGACCATAGAGACGGACACAGACCATGGAAGAAACGGCCCATTATTGGGTTTTTTTGGTCTACACCGTTGCCGTGACCGGCTTGGTCGCGGGGATGATCGGCGTGTCCTATTTCCTTGGTCAACGGCATATGAAGCCCGCGACCGGCCAGCCGTTCGAGTCGGGGATCGTTACGGTTGGGTACGCGCGGTTCCGGCTGCCGGTTCAGTTCTACCTGATCGCGATGTTCTTCGTGATCTTCGATCTTGAGGCGGCGTTTTTGTACGCATGGGCCACCGCGGTGCGGGCCGCAGGGTGGACCGGTTATATCGTGATGCTTGTCTTCATTGTCACACTGCTCGCGGCGCTCGTTTATCTCTGGCGCGCCGGCGCGCTCAACTGGGGGCCGCGGACACGCCAGCTCACCAAGCAAAGGCCAGGTTGACGCCATGCGCTTCTCATTCACCAAAGCAGAGCCTGGACGGCAGGTTTCAACCACGGCGCCGCTGCTGCGCGCAGCCCGGCCCGAGGCCGGCACGTTCACCGAGGCGGTGCGCCGCAACCTGGCGCTCACCAAACTGGAGGACATGGTGGCCTGGGGCCAGAAAAACTCGGTCTGGCCGTTCAACTTCGGACTCTCGTGCTGCTATGTCGAGATGGCAACAGCCTTTACCAGCAAGTTTGACATCGCGCGCTTCGGCTCCGAGGTGCTGCGCGCCACGCCGCGCGAGGCGGACCTGATCGTTATTTCCGGCACCGTGTTCGCGAAAATGGCGCCGGTGATAAAATATCTGTACGACCAGATGCTGGAGCCGCGCTGGGTGATCTCAATGGGCGCGTGCGCCAATTCGGGCGGCATGTACGATATTTACGCCGTGGTGCAGGGCGCTGACAGTTTTCTTCCCGTGGATGTTTATGTGCCGGGTTGCCCGCCCCGCCCGGATGCGCTGCTGGAGGGGCTGATGCTGCTGCAACGCTCCATCGGCACCGACCGGCGGCCGCTGAGCTGGGTGGTGGGGCCGCAGGGGGTGGAGAAGCTGGAGCGCCCCAGCATGCGTGACCTCAAGCGCGAGGCGCGCCAGGCGGCGACGGATCTGCCCACACCGGACCACGTATAGGGAGATGGCGGGATGTTGAGCTCAACCGGCAGCATCCCCCTCACGGACGGCGAACAGACGATTTTGCGCGAGCTGAACCGGCGCTTCGGCCCGGAGGCGAGCATCGTGCAGCAGACCAGCGACCAGATACCGACCTTCTGGGTGGCGCGCGAGATCGCGCACGGCGTGCTCAGCCATTTGCGGCGCGGCGCGCAGCGGCCGTTTCGCGTCCTCTACGACCTGACCGCCGTGGATGAGCGCTTGCGCGTGCACCGGCAGGGGCTGCCGCCGGCTGATTTCACGGTGGTCTACCACCTGATGTCCTTCGAGCGGAACGAGGATGTCCGAATCAAGGTGGCGCTGAGGGAGGGGGCGCTCGAACTGCCGAGCGCGGCGGATATATGGCCCAACGCGAACTGGTATGAGCGCGAGGTATGGGATTTGTTCGGTGTCAGTTTTAGCGGGCATCCGCACCTGAGCCGGATTCTGACACCGCCGACCTGGACCGGGCATCCGCTGCGCAAGGACCATGTGGCGCGGGGGACCGAGATGGACCCCTATGTGCTCACCGAGGAGCGCGAGGCCGCCGAGCAGGAGGCTTTGCGCTTCCGCCCGGAGGAATGGGGTATGAAGCGCCACAGCGAATCCGCCGATTTCATGTTTCTCAACCTTGGCCCCAACCATCCGAGCGTGCATGGCGTGTTCCGCATCATCCTCCAGCTCGAGGGGGAGGAGATCGTCGATGCGGTGCCCGAGATCGGCTTTCATCATCGCGGCGCCGAGAAGATGGGCGAGCGGCAGACCTGGCATACCTATATACCCTATACCGACCGGATTGATTATCTCGGCGGGGTAATGAATAATTTTCCGTATGTGATGGCGGTTGAGAAACTGGCCGGAATCACCGTGCCGGCGCGCGCGCAGATGATCCGGATCATGCTCGCGGAACTGTTCCGCATGGCGAGCCATCTCGTCTTCTACGGAACGATGTCGCAGGATGTCGGACAGCTTTCGCCGGTGTTCTATATGTTCGCTGACCGCGAGCGGGTTTTTCAGATCATCGAGGCCATCTGCGGGTTCCGGATGCATCCCGCCTGGTTCCGCATCGGCGGGGTGGCGGCTGATCTGCCCCAGGGGTGGGACCGGATGATCCGCGACTACCTCGACTACCAGCCCAAGCGCCTCGACGAATACGAGAAACTCGTGATGCAGAACCGCATCTTCAAGGCGCGCACGGTGGGTGTGGGGGCGTATACGCTGGAGGAGGCCTATGACTGGGGAGTTACCGGCCCTGGCCTGCGCGCCTGCGGGCTGGCCTGGGACTATCGCAAGCAGCGCCCCTATTCGGGCTACGACCAGCTCGATTTTGAAATCCCCACCTGCAACAACGGCGATTGTTACGACCGCGTGGTCATTCATATCGAGGAGATGCGCCAGAGCCTGCGCATCATCCGCCAGTGCCTGGAGAACATGCCGCCCGGCCCCATCCGCGCGGCGCACAAGCTCTCGACGCCGCCGCCCAAGGAGCGGACGATGCATGACATCGAAACCCTGATCACTCATTTTCTCAATGTGAGCTGGGGGCCGGTGCTGCCGCCGGGCGAGGCGATGGTCAGCATCGAGGCGACCAAGGGGATCAACGGTTATTATCTCACCGCCGACGGTAACAGCATGTCCTATCGCACACGTATCCGCACGCCTTCGTTTCCACATTTGCAGATGATCCCGCTCATCAGCCGCGGCGCGTATGTCGCCGATCTGATCGCGATCATCGGCAGCATTGATTTCGTGATGGCCGATGTCGACCGCTGAACAAGACCGCCGGGATGCGCCGCTGGAGGCGGGGCTGCGCCAGGAGATCGCGGCCCTCGCGCAACATGCCGGGCATAAGCGCGCGGCCAGCACCGATGCGCTGAAGCTGGTGCAGAAGCACTTTGGCTATGTCTCGGATCAACATCTCGCCGAGGTGGCGGCGCTGCTGGAGATGACCCCGGCGGAGCTTGATAGTGTCGCCACCTTCTACAACCTGATCTTCCGCCGCCCGGTTGGGCGCCATGTCATCCTGCTGTGCGACAGCGTCGCGTGCTGGGTGATGGGCGCCGCCGCCGCGCGCGCCCAGCTTCATGAACGCTTGGGCATCAATCCGGGCGAGACGACGGCTGACGGCCGCTTCACGCTGCTGCCGATCGTCTGCCTGGGCCATTGCGACCACGCGCCGGCGATGATGATTGACGAGGACCAATACGGTGATCTCGATCCGGCGGGGCTCGACGCCATCCTCGAAGGCTACAAGTGAGGACGATGATGGACAAACAACTCACCACGCCGCTTACCGCCATGCTCCAGCCCGGCGGCATGCCGCTTGATGTGACCGGCTATGAGCAGGCGGGCGGTTACGAGGCGTTGCGCAAGGCGCTGACGATGACGCCGGAGGCCATTATCGCCGAGGTCAAGCGCTCGAAACTGCGTGGTCGGGGCGGCGGCGGGTTTCCGACCGGGCGCAAATGGGAAGCGGTGCCGGCCGGCCCCGGCGCGCCGCGCCAGCGCTATCTCGTGGTCAACGCCGACGAAATGGAGCCGTGCAGCTTCAAGGACCGGCTGCTGCTCGAACGCACGCCGCACCAGATGATCGAGGCGGTGATCATCAGCGCCTTCGCGATCCAGGCTGATATTGCCTATATTTTTGTGCGTGCTGAATATGTGCTGGCGATCCAGCGGCTGACCCGCGCGGCCGCCGAGGCGCAGAGCCGCGGTTATCTCGGCGCTAACATACTGGGTTCAGGTTTCGCCCTTACCATCCATGTGCATGCGAGCGGCGGGCGCTATATCTGCGGCGAGTCCAGCGCGCTGCTGACCGCGCTGGAGGGCCGCCGCCCGTTGCCGCGCTCCAGGCCGCCGCGCTCGGCGATGAGCGGACTCTGGGGCAAACCAAGCGTGGTCAACAATGTTGAGACATTGTGCAACATTCCACACATCATCACGCATGGCGCTGACTGGTTTCTCAGTCTCAGCCGCTGTGCCGACGGCGGCACCAAGCTTTATGGCATGAGCGGGCGGGTGCAGCGGCCAGGCCTGTGGGAGTTGCCGCTCGGCACCAAGCTCACCGAAATTCTTGAGGAGCACGCAGGCGGGATGCAGCCTGGCTATGAATGCCGCGCGGTGCTGCCGGGCGGTGGTTCCACGGCTTTTGTCATGCGCGATGATTTTGATGTCGCGATGGATTTCACCGCGATGCGGACGGTGGGCAGTTCGCTTGGAACCGGCAACATTCTGGCGCTCGATGACCGGCGCTGCCCGGTTGGGATGCTGCACAATCTGGAGCATTTCTTCGCGCAGGAATCCTGCGGCTGGTGCACGCCCTGCCGGGATGGCCTGCCCTGGGTGGAGCGGATTCTGGCGGCGATCGAGGCGGGCGAGGGCGAGGCCGGAGATCTCGATACGCTCGCCCACCATGTCAGCTTCCTGCATTCGGACTCCACCTTCTGCGACCTCGCCCCCGGTGCGATGGCGCCGCTGGGCAGCGCGCTCAAGCATTTTCGCGCGGAGTTCGAGCAGCATATCCGAGAGAAACGCTGCCCCTGGCATGATACCGCGGAGGGCTGGGCATGACGAAATTCACTGTCGACGGCGAAGAATACAGCGCAAAGCCGGATGAGAACCTGCTGCAGGCATGCCTCGGCGCGGGGGTGGATCTGCCGTATTTCTGCTGGCATCCGGCGCTTGGCTCGGTGGGCGCGTGCCGCCAATGCGCGGTGCGCCAATACGCCAACGAGGAGGACAAGACCGGGAAGCTGGTGATGGCCTGCATGACACCCGTGGCCGAAGGGGCGCGATTCTCGGTTGCCGACCCGGAGGCGGCGGCGTTGCGGGCCAGCGTGATCGAGTGGCTGATGATCAACCATCCACATGATTGCCCGGTTTGCGAGGAAGGCGGCGAATGCCACCTGCAGGACATGACGATGATGACCGGGCACACCACCCGGCGCTACCGTTTTACCAAACGCACCCACCGCAACCAGGATCTCGGGCCGTTCATCAAGCATGAAATGAACCGTTGCATCGGCTGCTACCGGTGCACGCGCTTCTACCGCGATTATGCGGGCGGGCGCGATCTCGACGTGTTCGCCGCGCATGACCATGTGTATTTCGGCCGCCACGCCGATGGCACGCTGGAGAGCGAGTTCAGCGGCAATCTGGCAGAGGTCTGCCCGACCGGGGTGTTCACCGACAAGACCTTCTCGGCGCATTACGTGCGCAAATGGGATATGCGGGGGGCGCCGTCGGTCTGTACGCATTGCGGGCTGGGCTGCAACACCACGGTGAACGAGCGCGCGGGCAAGCTGCGGCGCGTCCTCAACCGCTACAACGGGGCGGTGAACGGCTATTTCCTGTGCGACCGGGGGCGCTTTGGCTACGGCTTCGTGAATGCGCCCGCGCGCATCCGCACGCCGCGCGCGCGCACGGCGGATGGGGCGCTGGCCGCGGTGAGCCGCGCGGATGCGATTGCCCGCTTTGCCGCACTGCTTGGCGCCGGGGGGCGGGTTGTGGGCATCGGCTCGCCGCGCGCCTCGCTGGAGGCCAATTTCGCGCTGCGCGCCCTGGTGGGGCATGAGAATTTCTATCCCGGCGTGAGCACGCGCGAGGGGGCCTTGCTGCAGTTGATTGCCGGTATTCTGGGCGCGGGCGCGGTGCATGTGCCCTCCATCCGCGATGTGGAGCAGGCGGATGCGGCGCTGCTGCTTGGTTCGGACTTGCCCAACGCCGCGCCGCGTGCCGCGCTCGCGCTGCGCCAGGCGGTGCGCGAGGCTGGGTTCGCGCCTTCCGCGAAGGTGGAGATCGCGCCCTGGCATGACGCCGCCGTGCGCACCTTCGCGGGGGATGTACGCAACCCGCTCTTTATCGCGACACCGGCGCCGACCCGGCTCGATGACATCGCGCTCGATACCTTGCGCGCCGCCCCGGCTGACATCGCGCGGCTGGGTTTCGCGGTGGCGGCCTGCATCGATGGCGCGGCGCCAGCGGTGGCGGGCCTGTCCGCTGATCTGGCCGCGCGGGCATCCGTGATCGCGCAGGCGCTGCTGGCGGCCAAGCGCCCGCTGGTCGTCTCCGGCGTGGAGGCCGGGGAGGAAAGCGTGATCCAGGCCGCCGCCAACATCGCCGCCGCGCTGCGCGCGCGCGGCAAGTCCGGCGCGCTGCTGCTGAACGTGCCCGAATGCAACAGCCTTGGCCTGGCGCTGATGGCGCAGGACCGGCCGGGGTTCGAGGCGGCGTTTGCTGAGCCGCCCGCGCTGGTGATCGTGCTGGAGAACGACCTTTTCCGCCGCGCGGAGAGCGTGGCGCTGGATGCGGCGCTCGCCGCCACGCGCCTGGTGGTGCTCGACCATAGCGAGAGCCCGGCCACGGATCGCGCGGCGCTGGTGCTGCCGGCCGCGAGTTTCGCCGAATGCGGCGGCACGCTGGTGAGCGCCGAGGGGCGGGCGCAGCGCTTCTACCCGCCGATCATCGAGCAGGGCGATGTGCGCGAGGCTTGGCGCTGGCTGGGCGAGGCCGGACACGCCGCCGGGCGCGGTGGCTGCGGCTGGGACACGCAAGACGGCATTGTGGCCGCGCTGGCCAGCGCCCTGCCCTGCTTCGCGGCGGTAGCGCGTGCCGCGCCGTTGGAGACATTGCGCATCGCGGGAAACCGGATCAGCAGCGAGCCGCACCGCTTCTCCGGCCGCACGGCGATGCACGCGGCCCAGAACGTGCGCGAGCCCAAGCCGCCGGTGAGCGCGGATTCACCCTTCAGCGCCACCATGGAAGGCTATTACGGCAAGATGCCGCCTGCGCTGCTGCCGTTCACCTGGGCGCCGGGCTGGAATTCGGCGCAGGCGATCAACAAGTTCCAGGCCGAGATCGGCGGCGCGCTCAAAGGCGGTGACCCCGGCGTGCGGCTGCTGGAGGCGGGCACAACAGCGGCCCTGCCTTATTACACGGAGATTCCAGCCCCCTTCGCGCCGCGCCCGGGAATGTGGCGCGCGGTGATGCTGCCCCGCGTGTTCGGCGACGAGGAACAAAGCGCGCGCGCGGCACCGATCCGTGAACGCATGGCGCCGCCCGCGCTCGTGCTCAATGAGGAAGATGCGGCATCGATCGGCGCGGCACCCGGCGAAATGCTCGCCTGCGAGCTGGGCGGCGGCATCCAGCACCTGGCGCTTGAAATTCAGCCCGGCCTGCCGCGCGGGGTGGCGGGGGTCGCGGGGGTTGCGGCGAGGGCCCACGCGCTGCCGGGCTGGATACGCATCACCACGGCCGGAACGGGGGCGTCATGAGCCATTCCCACGCAATCGTGGCGGGGCTGCTCAATGCGGTTCTCGGCCTCGCCTTCCTGATGATAACGGCGGCCCTGCTCACCTGGGTGGAACGCCGGTTGCTCGGCTTCTTCCAGGACCGCCCGGGGCCAAACCGCGTGGGCCCGTTTGGCGTGTTGCAGGTTGCGGCCGACGGCATCAAACTCCTGTTCAAGCAGGACTGGATCCCACCCTTCGCCGATGCGGGCGTGTTTGTTCTGGCCCCGGCGATTTCGATGATCACGGTCATGCTCGCCATGGCCGTCATCCCGGCCACGCCGCTGATCGGCATCATCGGCGATCTCAACGTCGGCCTGCTCTTCTTCCTCGCCATGAGCGGGCTTGGCGTCTATTCGGCGGTGCTCGCGGGCTGGGCCTCGAACAACAAATACTCGCTGCTGGGGGGCATGCGCGCCGCCGCGCAAATGGTGAGCTACGAGGTGTTCATGGGCCTCTCACTGGTGGGCGTGGTGATGCTCGCAGGCTCGTTCAACCTCACCGACATCGTGCGCAGCCAGCGGCACATGTGGTATGTGGTGCCGCAGTTCCTGGGCTTCATCGTGTTCTTCCTGGGCGGTATCGCGGAGACGCACCGGCTCCCCTTCGATCTCCCAGAAGGCGAAAGCGAGCTGGGCGCCGGATTCCACACCGAATATTCCGGCATCAAATTCGGCATGTTCTTCGTCGGCGAGTACATCGGCATCATGCTCATCTCGGCGATGACGACGGTGCTGTTCCTGGGCGGCTGGTACGGGCCGGTGTTGCCGCCGTTCATGTGGTTCGGGATCAAGACCGGGTTGCTCATCTGCTTCTTCATCCTGCTGCGCGCCGCGCTGCCGCGCCCGCGCTATGACCAGCTCATGGCCTTCGGCTGGAAGCTGCTGCTGCCGCTCACGCTGCTCAACATCCTGGTTACCGGCGCGCTGATGCTCGGCCTGCCGGGGCCGGCATAAGGGAGGAGACAATGCTGAGTTCATTACGCACGCTCTGGTATACCTTCCTGCATCTGTTCCAGCGCAATGTTACTGTCCAATACCCTGAGCAAATGCCCTATCTCGCGCCGCGCTATCGCGGGCGGATCGTGCTCACCCGCGACCCTGACGGCGAGGAACGCTGCGTATCGTGCAATCTCTGCGCGGTTGCCTGCCCGGCGGACTGCATCAGCCTGCAGAAAACCGAGACCGAGGGGCGCTGGCACCCCGAGTTTTTCCGCATCAATTTCTCCCGCTGCATATTCTGCGGCTTCTGCGAGGAGGCGTGCCCGACCTACGCGATTCAGCTCACCCCCGATTTCGAGATGAGCGAATATATCCGCCAGAACCTGGTCTACGAAAAAGAGCACCTGCTGATCAGCGGCACCGGCAAATATCCGGAGTATAATTTCTACCGCGTCTCGGGCCTTGCAGTCCCAGGCAAGGACAAAGGCGAGGCAGAGCATGAACGCCCGCCCATCGACATCCGGAGCCTGCTGCCATGAACGCGATGTTCGATATCGCGGCGGGCATTGCGGTGCTCGCGACCGTGATGATGATCACGCGCCCCTCGGCCGTGCATGCGCTGCTGTATCTCACCGTCTCGCTGCTTGCGGTCGCGATGGTGTTCTTCGTCCTCGGCGCGCCGTTCGCCGCGGCTCTGGAGGTCATCATCTATGCCGGGGCCATCATGGTGCTGTTCGTGTTCGTGGTGATGATGCTGAACATCGGCGGCGAGGCGGAGGCGCTGGAGACCGGCTGGTTGAAGCCCTCGGCATGGATCGGCCCCTCGTTTCTTGCCCTGCTGCTCGGGCTCGAGCTGGGCGCGCTCGCCGTGAGCGGCGGCTTGGCGCGGACAGCGGCCGCGGTGGTCGGCCCCCAGGCGGTCGGCATCGCGCTGACCGGCCCGTATATGCTCGCGGTTGAGATTGCGTCGTTTCTGCTGCTGGCCGCCGTGGTCGCGGCATTCCATCTGGGCCGCGCCGTCATGAGGGGGGTATAGGGCGATGACGGCGATTCCGCTCGATCAGGGCTTGGGGCTTGCCGCGGCGCTCTTCGCGCTGGGGCTGGCTGGCGTGCTGGTCCGGCGCAACCTGCTGTTCATGCTGATGTCGCTCGAGGTGATGCTGAATGCGGCGGGTGTGGCCTTCGTGGTTGCAGGCGCGCGCTGGGCGGCGGCGGATGGGCAGATCATGTTCATCCTCGTGCTCACATTCGCCGCATCCGAGGTTTCGGTCGGCCTGGCGCTGATATTGCTGATGCACAGGCGCAACAGCACGCTCGATGCCGATGCAAACTATCATCTGAGGGGGTAGGCAATGCACGAACTCCTATGGCTCGTCCCAACGCTTCCGCTGCTCGGCTCGGTTATTCTCATGCTGGGCGCGGGACGGCTTTCCATCCGCGCCGAGGCCGCGACCGGGGCGCTGTCCGTCGGGTTCGCGGCCGTCATCGCCTTCACCATCGCAGGCGGTTTCCTGCTCAGCCCGCCGGCGGGGGCAGCCTATGAACAGACGCTGTGGCGCTGGTTCGATGTTGGCGGGCTTTCGGTGACGATCGGCCTGCGCCTCGATCCGCTCTCCCTGGTGATGATGCTGGTGATCACCGGCGTCGGCTTCCTCATCCATCTGTTCGCAACCGAGTTCATGGAGGGCGAGGAAGGCTATGGCCGGTTCTTCGCCTATCTCAACCTGTTTGTCGCCGCCATGCTCCTGCTGGTGCTGGGGAATAATTTCCTTACCCTCTACACCGGCTGGGAGGGGGTTGGGCTCTGCTCCTATCTGTTGATCGGCTTCTGGTGGCGCGACCCGGCCAACGGCCTCGCCGCGCGCAAGGCTTTCATCGTGACGCGCATCGGCGATACGGCGCTGCTGATCGGCCTGCTGCTGATCGCAAGCCGCCTCGGCACGCTCAACATCGCAGGCGCCATGCACAACGCCGCGCAGAGCTGGCCAGCCGGTTCGCCCACTGCCACCCTGGCCGCGTTTCTGCTGCTTGGCGGCGCGGCCGGCAAATCAGCGCAGCTGCCGTTGCAGACCTGGCTGCCCGATGCCATGGCGGGCCCGACGCCGGTGAGCGCGCTGATCCACGCCGCGACAATGGTGACCGCAGGGGTGTATCTCATCGCCCGCACGCATGTGCTGTTCCTGCTCGCGCCGGCGGCGCAATACACGGTCGGCGGCATTGGCGCGGCGACCTTGCTGCTCGCCGGTTTCAGCGCGCTCGCGCAGAACGACATCAAGCGCATCCTCGCGTATTCGACCATGAGCCAGATCGGCTACATGTTTCTGGCGCTTGGCGTGGGCGCCTGGGGCGCCGCGATGTTCCACCTGCTTACCCATGCCTTCTTCAAGGCGCTGCTCTTTCTCTCCGCGGGCGCGGTGACGATGCGGCTGCACCACGAGCAGGATATCTTCAAAATGGGCGGGCTCGCGCGGCGGCTGCCGGTGGCATTCTGGAGCTTCCTGACCGGCAGTGCGGCGCTGGCGGCGCTGCCGCTGGTCACGGCGGGCTTCTACAGCAAGGAGGCGATCCTCTCCGGCGCCTGGGCGGATGGAAACAGCGGGCGCGTGCTATGGGCGGCCGGGGTGTTCGGCGCCTTCATCACCGGGCTCTACATATTCCGCGCCGTGTTCATCGCCTTTTTCGGCGAGGCGCATACGGAGGTGAGCGGACGTTATGGCTGGCGCGTCATCCTGCCGCTCACCGTGCTCTCGGTGCTCTCGGTGCTGGGCGGGCTGATCGAGCTGCCGCCCGCGTTCGGGCATGTCACGCTGCTCTCCAACCTGCTCGCCCCCGTGCTGCCCGCCACCAAAGAGGCCGCCAGCGTGGTGCCGTTGCTGGTGGCGAGCCTCGCCGGGCTGCTGGGCATCGGCCTTGCGGCGGTGTTGTATTGGCGGCCCGCGCGGCCCCCGGCCGAGACGCCGCTCTGGCGCTTCTGGCACGCCGCCGCCGGGTTTGACTGGCTCTACGAGCGCCTGCTGGTCCGCCCTGTGCTGTGGGCGGCGCGGGCGGGGGCCGATGATATGATCGACAGCGTGTATGACGCCATCGCCTGGACGGCGCGCCAAGTGCATGAGCAGGTGCGGCGCACGCAGAGCGGGCGTGTGCGCCTCTACACCGCCGGCCTCGCCATTGGCTCAATTTCCCTGATCGCGATTGCGATGATCCGATGAACCAGATCCTGCTCCTGCTCCTCCTGATACCGGCCATCGGCGGCGTGCTCGCCTGGCTCTCCGGCGCGCGCCACCCGGACTGGCCGCGCTGGATCGCCATATTCGCGCTCGCGGCGGATCTGCTCCTCACCCTGCCGCTGATCGGCCGGGCCGTGATGCCCGGCCAGAGCGCCTGGATCACGAGTATTGATCTACCCTGGATCCCGCAACTCGGCATCTCCTTCGAGCTCAATCTCGACGGGCTGAGCCTGGTGCTCATTTTGCTCACAATCGTGCTCGGCCTTGTCTCCGTGGTCATCTCCTGGAGCGAGATCACCGAGCGGGCCGGTCTGTTCCATGCCAACCTGCTCTGGGCCACTACCGGCGTGATCGGCGTGTTTCTCGCGCTCGATCTGTTCCTGTTCTTCTTCTTTTGGGAACTGATGCTGGTGCCGATGTATTTCCTGATCGCGCTATGGGGGCACGAGCACCGCTTCTATGCCGCGGTCAAGTTCGTCATCTTCACCCAGGGCAGCAGCCTGCTCATGCTGGTGGCGATTCTGGCGCTCGTGTTCATTCATCAGCGGGCGACCGGCCACCTCACCTTCGACTATCTGGCGCTGCTCGGCACCAAGATGAGCCCCACCACCGCATTCTGGCTGATGCTCGGCTTTTTCATCGCCTTCGCGGTGAAGCTGCCGGCGGTGCCGTTCCATACCTGGCTGCCCGATGCCCATACCGAGGCGCCGACCGCAGGCTCCGTGCTGCTGGCGGGCGTGCTGCTGAAGACCGGCGCCTACGGCCTGCTGCGCTTCGTGGTGCCGCTATTCCCCGCCGCCGCCCATGAATTCGCGCCGGTTGCGATGACGCTCGGGGTGGCCGGGATTCTCTACGGCGCGTTGCTCGCCTTTGGCCAGAACGACATGAAACGCATGATCGCCTACAGCAGCGTGAGCCATATGGGGTTTGTGCTGCTCGGCGTGTTCGCCTGGAACACGCTGGCGCTTCAAGGCGTGGTTGTGCAGATGCTGGCGCACGGCGTGAGTACCGGGGCGCTGTTCATTCTCGTCGGCGCGTTGCAGGAGCGCATCCACACCCGCGACATGCGCCTGATGGGCGGGCTGTGGGGCGCCATGCCACGGCTCTCCGGGTTTGGCATGATCTTCGCCATCGCCTCGCTCGGGCTGCCCGGCCTCGGCAACTTCATCGGAGAATTCCTGATCCTGCTCGGCGCCTTCCGCGCCAGCGTGCCCTTCACCGTGATCGCGAGCCTCGGCTTGGTGGCGGGTGCGGCCTACGCGCTGCTGCTGGTGCAGCGCGCTTTCCACGGCAGGACCACGGCCCAGCCGGGCAGCACCAAACCCTTCGACCTCACCGCGCGCCACATTGCGGTGATGGGGGGGCTTGTGCTCGCGATCATCGGGCTCGGGTTGTATCCGCAACCCGTGTTCGACCAGGTGGCGCCAGGGCTGGCGGCGCTGCAACATGAGGGTACGCCGCCTGTGAACACGCCAATGGAGGGCCAACCATGAATGCGGCGGCTTTCGCGGCCTTTGCGCCGTTCACCCTGCTGGGCGTGGTGACAATCGCGGTGATGCTGCTGATTGCGGTGCGGCGCAACCATCATCTCGCCGCGCTGTCGACCATCGCGGGGCTGCTGCTCTGCTGCATCGCGCTGCCGCTGGCCGCACCCGCCGCACCCGTCGCGGTGACGCCGCTTTTCGTGGTCGATGGGTCCGCAATCTTCTACTCCGGGCTGGTGCTTGGCTCGGCGCTGGTTGTCGCCATCCTCTCCTACGCCTATCTCGGCGGGCCGGAGCAGGGGCCGCGCGAGGAATATTACCTGCTACTGCTCACCGCCACGCTTGGCGCCGCGCTGCTGCCGGCCAGCGTCCACTTCGCCTCGTTTTTCCTCGGGCTCGAAACACTCAGCATCTCGCTGCTCGGACTGATCGCCTATGCCAGCCCGCGCGAGGAGTCGGCGGAGGCAGGGATCAAATATCTCATCCTCGGCGGCGCCTCCTCAGCCTTCCTGCTGTTTGGCATGGCGCTGATCTATGCCGATCTCGGCACCATGTCCTTCGCCCAGATCGGCGCGCTGGTCCGCGCGGGAGATCCGCACGATCTCTTCCGCCTGGTAGGTGGCGCCATGATTTTAACCGGCATTGGCTTCAAACTCTCGCTGGTGCCGTTCCATATGTGGACGCCCGATATCTATGAGGGCGCGCCAGCACCGGTCACGGCCTTCATCGCGGTGGTTTCGAAAATCGCCGTATTCGCGGTGATCCTGCGCTATTTCATCCTCGCAGGCGGCGAGGCCAGC
>JAJZCG010000068.1 GCA_021846225.1 Pseudomonadota bacterium
AGTCATGCGCGACATGCACCACTGCCATCAACAGGCAGTCCGCGCCGATTTTGGTGATGCCCGTGCCGGTGACGGTGCCGCGATGAATCGAGCAATGCTCGCGGATTTGCGTGCGCGGCCCGATGCTGGTCTCGGTGTCCTCACCGTTATATTTCAAATCCTGCGGCGCCAGGCCGACCGTGCAGAACGGAAACAGTTTTGCCCCGGCGCCGATCCGGGTTCTGCCGTCCACGGTGACATGGGAGACCAGCTCAACCCCATCCTCCAGCACCACCTGCGCCCCAACGGTGCAGAACGGGCCGATTTTCACATCGGCGCCGATCACGGCACCGGCTGCGATGATGGCGGTCGGGTGGATCGTCTCAGGCACCGGCTTCAACATTTTTTGGTCCAACTCTCATTGCGCCGTTTGCTGTAAAGCGGTGCCCGTGGCGCCGCCAGTCAATCATTATTTCCGTCCGTTTCCGTACCGGCAGGCCGGAACAGCTATACCGGTTTAACCTCGTCCATGATCATAGCCGTGATCGAGGCTTCCGCCACCACCACACCGTCCACGCGGGCCGTGCCGTTAAAGCGCCAGACATTGCCGCGCTTGCGGTCCTTCACCAGCTCCAGCCGCAGCTGGTCTCCCGGGGTGACCGGCTTGCGGAACTTCGCATTCTCGATCGACATGAAATACACGATCGGCGAACCGGCATCCTGCCCCATGCCGCTGATAACCAGCGCCGCAGCCGTCTGCGCCATGCTCTCGACAATCAGAACACCCGGCATCACCGGATGCCCAGGAAAATGCCCCTGGAAAAACGGCTCATTCATGGTGACGTTCTTGATCCCCGTCGCTGAGTGGCCGTAGCGGACATCCACCATGCGATCGAGCAGCATGAAGGGGTAGCGATGCGGGATCAACCGCAAGAGCTGCTTCACATCGAAAGCACTCACATCCACCGGGGGAAGATCAGCCTGGAGCATGTCGTTCATAGGGGTCAACCACCTGCTTTTTTAGATTTGCGGCCATATTGGGCCAGTTTACGAAGGGTTATAACCTCTCTGAAAAAGGTTTTCGACGGCTGCGACGGCGATCCCATAACCTCTTCGCCGGGGCCTATATTTGTCATCACCCCGGCCTGCGCGCCGATGCGCGCCCCGCGCCCGATGGTCAGATGCCCGGTCAGCCCGGCCTGCGCTGCGATCATAACCTGCGGACCGATCGACGTCGAGCCGGAGACTCCCGCCTGCGCGACGATCACGGCATGCGAGCCGATGTTCACATTATGGCCAATCTGCACGAGGTTATCGATATGCACGCCCGGCCCGATCACGGTATCCTGCGCCGAGCCGCGGTCTATGCAGGTATTCGCGCCGATCTCCGCGCCATCGCCGATCAGCACCCGGCCAAGCTGCGGCACCGGGGTAAACCCGGTGGGGCTGATCGCGAAGCCGAACCCATCCTGACCGATGCGCGCACCCGGATAGAGCACGACGCGGTTGCCGATGACGGCGTGCGAGACCGAAACCTGCGCGTGAATCCGGCAGTCGGCGCCGATGATCACGCCATCCGCGATTGAGCTCAGCGGCCCGATAATGGTTCCGGCGCCAATTTCCACCCGCGCGCCGATGACGGCATGCGCGCCGATCTCAGCCGTGGGGTCAATCCTGGCGGAAGCATCGATCACCGCACTGGAATGAATCCCGGCCTTGGCCCGCGGGAACGGGTGGAACAAGGCCGAAATTTTCGCCCACGCTACGTAGGGTTCGCGGGTCACCAGCGCGGCGGTGCCTTCCGGCACGCGGGCGGCGAAGTCGGGATGAACGATCACCGCCCCGGCCTTGATGCCCGGCAGCAGATCCGCATAGCGCCGGTTGTCCAGAAACGTCACATCCAGCGGCCCCGCGGTCTGCAGCGGCGCCACCCCATGGATCAGCCGTTCCGCGGCCTGCGTTTGCGCCCCGGCCAGCGCGGCCAGGGTTTGCAGCGTATGGGGCCCGGTGCGCTCGAAAAAACGCGCGTCACCGGGTTTTGCAACATCGGCCATGAGACTACTGGCCAGCGCCTTGGTCGCCGCTCTGGTCCGGCGGGTTAACCGCCATGCCAGGCGTCACCACGCTGGGGGGCACGGGAACGGAGGGCAGCAGCTTGTTGATCTGCGCTACCACCGCATTGGTGATGTCGAACGCATCGACATTCAGCGCCACCTGCTCACGATGCAGCACCAGATTCATGCCGCGCGCCTCCGCCTCCTGGCGGATAATGGCGATCAGCTCGGATTCAATGATCCCAAGCGCCGCCTGGCCGGAGTTCTGGATCGCCTGGTTGCGCTCCTGGAACGAAGTCTGGGTCGCGGCCACTTCATCGCGCAGAGCCTGTTCCTTCGTCTCCAACTGCGCGTCGGTCAGGGTCGAACGATCAGCCTCGATCTGCGCCTGCTCGGCCTGGATTTTCGCCCGCGCGGCCTGCGCCTCTTTGGCCAATGCCTCCTGGCGCTGGCGGATCACCGCCTGCACGCCCTGCGCGGCGGTGGATTTCTGCATCACCTCTGGCACGCTCAACACGCCGATAACGGCGACCGGCGGCGGTGCGCCCTTGGGCAGGGCGGGCAGCTGAGGAATCGCTGGAACCTGCGCCTGCGCCTGCGGCACGGGGGCTGGCACGTGAGCCGGCGCATGGGCGGGCGCCTGGCTGGGCGGCATGAAATAGCCCGGCGAAGATTGCGCGAACGCGGCCGGCGCCGCGCTCAAAGCCGCGACGGCAACCAGAACCGGAGAGAAACGGGTGAAAAATGCCACTTAGAACCTCGTACCAAAAGAAACGCGGAATTGTTGTGTCTGGTCGCCCTTCTGCTTCACGACAGGATCGGCGAGTGAAAGATTGATCAGCCCGAACGGCGTGTTCCAGGCGAGCCCAACACCCGCGCCAACGCGCGGCGCCGTGGTGTTGTTGAGCGGCTGCGGACCATAGCTCCCGCCCGAGATCTGGCGCGCCCCGTAGAGCGAGCCGACATCGACGAACGCGAAGCCGCTGAGGCCAAGATCGGGCGAAACCGGCAGCGGGAACTTCACCTCGGTTGACTGCGTCCACATCACGCGCCCACCCACGGACTGGCCACCGAAATTGACCCCCGCCGCGTTATCGGCCGCCGTTTGCACGGTCGTCGGCCCGACGCCGCCATCAGCAAAGCCGCGCAGCGAATCGCCACCCAGGAAGAAGCGATCCGTAATCCGGTCATGATAGCCAAACAGCGGGATAAGATCGCCGCCGGTGGCCGAGAACTTGAGCACCCAGTCCTTGGAGCCGAAAATCCGCTCCAGCGGAATGTAGTACGATATATCCGGGCTGATGCGCACAAATTTGGCCGTGCCGCCGGCACCGGCGAAATCGGTGGTCAGGTCCGCGAGCAGGCCGCTGGTCGGGTTCAGATCGTCATCAACATAGTCAAACGTCAGCGTCTGGCTGATCTGGCTGAGGCTGGAGAGCCCCTGCTCGCTTGTGATGTAGATGCTGGAACCGGCCGGCACGTTGTAAACATTGCGCTCGCTGATCGTATAGCTGAACGACTGGCGCACATGGTCGTTAAAGCGGTAGCCCAGCCGCACGTCAGCGCCGATGTCGCTCTCGGAGTAGCTGTAGCTGGTTGCCTGCGCGGTGTAGGAATATGTCGAGGAGCGGAACAGATCGAACCCGGCGATCAGATTACGGTCCAGAAAATATGGGTTGGTCACGCCCAGATTAACCTGCGTGCCGCGCTGCGCCAGCATGGCGTTGACGGAGGTATTCACCCCCGTGCCCAGGAAATTGTTCTGGCTCAACCCGGTGTTGAGCAACGCCCCGAGACTGCTGGAATAACCACCGCCGAGCGAGAACTGGCCGGTCGCCTGCTCGGTCACCGCGGTGTCGAGGATCACCTGCTGCGGCGTGGAGCCGGGCGAGGAGGTGATCTTCTCATCCTTGAAGAACCCGAGATCCTTCAAATGCTTGGTGGATTGATCGATCTTCGACTGGTTATAGCCGTCGCCCTCGGCCACGGTCAGCTCGCGGCGGATCACCTTGTCCTCGGTGCGGGTGTTGCCGGTGATGTCGATGCGCTGAATATACACGCGCGGCCCGTCGATCACGTTCAGCGTGATGGCGACAGTCTTCGTCGCCGGGTCGCTCTGCACCTGCGGGTTCACCTGGGCAAAGGCATAGCCAAGGTTGAGCGCGCGCGTGTTCAGCGCGGTCACACCTTCCACCAGCGCATCGCCGTCAAACCAGTCGCCGGCCGAAAGCGGCACCAGCCCGCGCAATTCCTTGTCGCTCAGCGTGCGGATGCCCGAGACGATCTTCAGGCTGCTCACGCGGTAGCGCGGGCCTTCGTGAATATCATAGGTCAGATAGAAGGATTTATGATCCGGGCTCAGCTCCGCATTGGCGCTGATCACGCGGAAATCCACATACCCCTTGTGCAGATAAAACTTGCGCAGCAGGTATTCGTCATACTCGATCCGGTCCTGATTGTACTGATCCGAACTGGAGAGAAAGCGGAACCAAGCTGATTGACGGGTGGAAATCACCTCGCGCAGCTTCGCCTGGCTGAAATGCTCATCGCCGATGAAGGCAATGCGGCTGATTTTCGTCTGCACACCGTCATTGCACTGAAACACCACGTTAACGCGGTTATCAGGCAAGCGAATATACTTGGGCGTTACCGTCGCGTTGTAATAGCCCTTTTTCGCATAGGCTTCGAGCAAAGCCTGACGATCGGCCTCAACCGACCCGATGGTGAACACCGAGCGCGACTTCAGCGATACAATCGCCTTCGCGTCCTTGTCGGCCAACGCCTTGTTGCCGCTGAACAGAACCTGATCAACGGTCGGGTTTTCCACGACCGCGACATCGAGGTTGTTGCCCGCGCGCGTGATCGAAACCGTCTTGAACAGGCCGGTGGCATAAAGCGTCTTCAAGGATTCGTTAATCCGTTGCGGATCAAACGCGCTCCCCGGCTGCACCACCATGTAGGAGGTGATCGTATCGGTCTGAATCCGGCGGTTGCCGCTGACATTGATCGCCGCGATCGTGCCGCCGGCCTCCACCGGCCGCGACACCGCAGAGGCCGTTTGGGCGAAAGCGGCACCATGCGGGCCACAGACCAGCAAAGCCGGCAAAAGACAGACAGAGGCCAACAGGACCGAGCGCGGCTTAAGCAACAGATAATCTCCCAAACCATACAGGCCTCCGGCGCGCCGGAGTGTTTTCGCTGTGGCGCGTTTGGCACGGGCCGGGCTTATCGGCAAGGCCAAACGCTCAACCCCGCCGCCGCGAAGCCGCTTACCCAAACAGATGCACGACCCAGTTCACGGCGCCAATCCGGCTCAGATCGTTGAAAGTCGTTAAGAAAAACAACGAAATGAGGAGCGCGGCGCCAAAGCGCAGCCCGATATCCATGGCGCGCGCGGGCAGCGGCCGGCCATAGATCGCCTCCGCCAGATAGAACAACAGATGCCCGCCATCCAGAATGGGAATAGGCACCAGATTGATCAGGCCAAGATTGATCGAGAGAAACGCAATGAAGCTGATGACGCTGATGATCCCCAGCGCGGCAACCTGGCCCGTCACCTCGGCAATCCCCAGCGGCCCGGCCAGCTGCCCCAGCCCCTGGCGATGCACCGCCAGATTATAAAGCCCGGCCAGCATGCCCGCGCCGTCGTGCCAGGTCTCCGCCGCCGCCGCCGCCACCGCCTCGGGGGGCGAGAAATGCTGAATGCTGGAAACACTGCCCGCCACACCCAGATGCCCGATTTTCTCGCCATCCACCGTCACGGCGTCCAGCGCTACCTGCACGTCGATGACCTTCCCCTGCCGCAGCAGGCTGAAATCCATCGAAGCATCGGGATGTTGGCTCACAATGCTCTGCAACTGGTTGAAATTTTGGATTTTTTCGCCGCCTGCCGTCAACACCCGGTCACCCGCGCGCATCCCCGCCGCCGCCGCGGGAGACGCCGCCTCCACCGTGCTGAACACCGGCTGCACCACGACTCGCCCAACCGTCATGAACAATCCGGAAAACAACACGAAGGCCAGCAGCAGATTGGCCAGCGGCCCGGCCGCGACGATAAACGCCTTGGAGCCCAGCGACGCCCCGGCGAATGAACCAGGCACCGCCGGCGCCGGATCATTCGGCTCCCCCCAGCCCTGCATCTTCACATAGCCGCCCAAAGGCAGCACCGAAATCTTCCACACAGTGCCGGATTTCGCCCGCCAGGAGACCAGCGCCGGGCCAAAGCCGATGGAGAACACCTCCACCACCACGCCGCGCGCCCGCGCCGCCAGGTAATGCCCAAGCTCATGAAAAAACACGAGCACGCCCAGCACAAAAGCGTAAGTGAGAATCGTGCGTGCGGTATCGAACATCAGGCGGCCTTTGCCGTTGCCAGCCCGTTGGCGGCAGCGCGCGCAGCCGCATCCAGCGCCAGCACCGCGGCCAGATCGGGCACCGGCGGCCCGCCCAGCTGCTGCAGCACCTGTTCCACAATCCCCGCAATGTCGAGAAAGCCGATCTTGCGGTCCAGAAATGCCGCAACCGCGATCTCATTGGCCGCGTTCAGCACCGCCGGCGCCCCCGCCCCGGCTTCCAGCGCCGCGCGGGCGAGGCGCAGCGCGGGAAAGCGGACTTCATCGGGCGCCGAGAACTCAAGCTTCATCACCGCCGCCAGATCCAGCCGCGGCGCGGCTGTGGCAATCCGCTGCGGCCACGCCAGGGTATGGGCAATGGGAATACGCATATCGGGCGAGCCAAGCTGCGCCAGCACCGAGCCATCAGCATAGCAGACCATGCCGTGGATCACCGATTGCGGGTGCACCAGAACCTCGATCTTCTCGGAAGTCAGTCCAAATAATCTTGCAGCTTCAATAACTTCCAGACCTTTGTTCATCATCGTGGCGCTGTCGATGGAAATCTTCGCCCCCATCGACCACACCGGATGGCGCAACGCCGCCTCCGGGGTGATGCCGCGCATCTCCTCAAACCCGTGGTTCCTGAACGGCCCGCCCGAGGCGGTGAGGATGATCTTTTCGATAGACCGTGCATTGCCGTCGGCCATCGCCTGCATAACGGCGTTATGCTCCGAATCCACCGGCAACAGAGTCGCCTTTGCCTCGGCCACGGCGCGCAAAAACACATCGCCAGCTGAAACCAGCGCCTCCTTGTTGGCGAAGGCCACCGTGCCGCCATGCTTCACCGCGGCCAGCGTCGGCTCCAGGCCTATCACCCCCGTAATCGCTGACATCGTCCAATCCACCGGCATCGCCGCGGCTTCCAGCACGGCCGCGCGCCCTGCCGCGCAAGCCAGCCCGGTCCCGGCCAGGGCAGCGCGCAACTCACCCAGCAGCGATTCCTGCGCGATCACGGTGAGTTCCGGCCGGAATTGCTTCGCCTGCGCCGCCAGCAACGCGACATTGCGCCCGCCCACCAGCGCGCGCAGCTGATAAGCGCTCTGGTTTTCAGCTATAATATCAAGAGTTTGCGTGCCAACGCTCCCAGTAGAGCCGAGCACCGATAAAATCTTTACCCCCATAACGGCAAGCCTCCATGGACGCTGAGCGCCAATATCGCCGCCACCGGAGCGGCCGCCAAAAAACCATCCAACCTGTCGAACAACCCGCCATGACCAGGGATCGTCCGTCCAGAATCCTTAACTCCCAGTTTGCGCTTGATCCAGCTTTCCAGCAAATCTCCCGCCTGGGCGAAAACACTCAGGGCAAATCCCGCCGGCAGGGCGGCCAGGTCAACCCCATGCCCCCGCGCCGCCAGCATCGCGGCAGCCAGCCCGCCGATCAACAACCCGCCGATCGAGCCGCTCCAGGTCTTCCCTGGCGAGATTTTCGGCGCCAGCTTTTTGCCGCCAACGAGCCGCCCGACCAGATATGCGCCAATATCCGTGCTCCAGATCACGACAACCAGAAACATCGTGTCATACAACCCATGCTCAGGCTGCAACCGCAGCCAAAGCAGCGAGAGCGCGCCAACGCCGGCATAGGGGACTCCCGCGGCGGCAAACCAGCCACGGCTCAGCCCCACGCTTCCCGCCGCCAGCGCCAGCGCCGCAAACCCGAGAATCAACCCGAAATACCCCAGCGTCAGCGCCGCCAGCAACCCGGCGGTAATCAGCCATGTCCCCGCATCCTTCAGGTCCAGCGCGGCCAGCTTCGCCCACTCAAGGCCCATCCCGGCCAACGCGGCGGCAATAAATAGCGTCCACGCCAGCCCGCCATGCCACAGGCAGAGCAGCGCAATCGGCCCCAGCACCATGGCCGAGGCCAGGCGCACGCCAAAATCAGCCCAGCGGCCGCCTTTCTGCACGGGCGCCATGCTCAGGCCGGGCGAGCGCCAAAGCGCCGTTCCCTGGTGGCGTATTCATCCAGGGCGGCGGCAAACGTGGCGGCGCCAAAGTCGGGCCACAGCACATCGGTGAACAGCAATTCGGAATAAGCCGTCTGCCACAGCAGGAAGTTGGAAATCCGCACCTCCCCGCTGGTGCGGATCAGCAGGTCCGGGTCGGGGATACCCCTTGTGTCCAGCAGCGCCGCGAAATTCTCCTCGGTCAGCGCCGCCGCAGCCATGCCAGAGGCAATCGCCTTGCGCGCCGCCGCCACAATATCCGCCCGCCCGCCGTAGGAGAGCGCCATCACCAGCGTCAGCTTGCTGTTATTGGCGGTTTTGGTCTCGGCGGCGGTCAACTCCGCGGTCAGGTTCGGGCCAAAGCGCTCCCGCTCGCCGATGATCTTCAGGCACACGCCCTGCGCGTGCATCTCATTCAACTCGCTGCGCAGATAATGCTTCAGCAGAAACGTCAGATCCGCCACCTCACCCGGCGAACGCCGCCAGTTTTCGGAGGAAAACGCGAACAGCGTAAGGTAGCGCACGCCCTTGGCGATCGCGGCCTCCACGGTGCGGCGCACAGCCTTCGCCCCCTCGCGGTGGCCGGCTGCGCGCGGCAATCCGCGCCCGGCGGCCCAGCGCCCATTGCCATCCATGATGATCGCCACATGCTGCGGGACCGGGCGTGCAGAAACCTCCGGCATCAGACTTGGCGAATGTCCTTTTCCTTCTCCGCCAGGCTGGAATCCAGGCGCTTGATGTACTCATCGGTCAGCTTCTGCACCTGCTCGGACCAGTCGCGCTCGTCATCCTCGCTGATCTCGTGCTTCTTCTGCAGCGCCTTGATCTGCTCCATGCCGTCGCGGCGCACGCCGCGCACCGCGATGCGCGCGTTCTCGGCATATTTGGCGGCGGTCTTGGCCAGCTCGTTGCGGCGCTCCTCGGTCAAAATCGGCAGCGGCACACGCACTATCTGGCCGTCGGGCTGCGGGTTCAGCCCCAGCCCGCAATCACGAATGGCAGCCACCACGGAATTGACCATCGAGCGGTCCCAGACCTGCACGGTGAGCATACGCGCCTCTGGCACCGCCACGGTCGCCACCTGGTTGATCGGCATCATCTGCCCATACGCCTCAACCTTGATCGGGTCGAACAGCGCCGGGCTGGCCCGCCCGGTGCGTAGCCCGCCGAATTCGCGCTTCAGCGCGTCCAGCGCACCATCCATACGGCGGGTGAGATCGGTTTTAAGCGAGGAAATATCGGCAGGCATTTGTCCGTCCTTACTGGTTCGGTTCCACGATCCGGGTGAACAGCCCCTCGCCGCGCATCACGGCGGCGAAGGCTCCCGGCGCATGGATGTTGAAGACAATGATCGGCAGCTTGTTCTCACGCGAGAGGCTGATGGCGGAGGCGTCCATCACATTCAAATCGCGCGAGAGCACGTCCAGATAGGTCAGCGTCTCGAAGCGCTCGGCATTCTTCACCTTGCGCGGGTCAGCGGAATACACGCCATCCACCTGCGTGCCCTTCAGCAGCGCGTCGCATTTCATCTCGGCCGCGCGCAGCGCCGCCGCGGTGTCGGTGGTGAAAAACGGGTTGCCGGTCCCGGCCGCGAAAATCACCACCCTGCCCTTCTCCATATGCCGCTCGGCGCGGCGGCGGATATAGGGTTCGCAGACCGAGGCCATGGGAATCGCCGACTGCACCCGAGTCGGCACATCGCGCTTCTCCAGCGCTGACTGCATGGCCAGCGCGTTCATCACGGTCGCGAGCATGCCCATGTAATCCGCCTGCGCCCGGTCCATGCCGCTGGCGGCGCCCGCCACCCCCCGGAAAATATTGCCCCCGCCGATCACCAGCGAAACCTCCACGCCCATCGCCACCACATCGCCAATATCGGCGGCAATGGCGTTCACCGTGTCGGTATCCAGCCCATACTCGCGCTTGCCCATCAGGGCCTCGCCGGAGACTTTGAGCAGTACACGCTTATATTGAGGAATCGAGGTCATGGGACATCCATAGAGGAGAGCGGCTTCTAAAGAAAAGGGGCGGTCCAGGCTAATTGCCCGAACCGCCCCTGGTTAGCCCAGCCCGGGGTAAACTTAAACCCCGGCGGCCGCCGCAACTTCCGCGGCGAAATCCGTGGCTTCCTTCTCAATTCCCTCGCCGAGATGGAAACGCACAAAGCGGGTGATCTTCGCGCCGGCCTTCTCGACCACCGCCTTCACCTTGCTCTCGCCGTCATGCACCCAGATCTGCTCGAGCAGCACCACATCCTCGTAGAACTTCTTCACCCGGCCTTCGACCATCTTCTCAATGATGGCTTCCGGCTTGCCCGAGGCGCGCGCCTGATCGGAGAGCACGTTCTTCTCGCGCTCCAGCGTCGCCGGGTCCACCTCGGCAATGCTCAGCGCATCCGGGCGGGTGGCGGCCACATGCATGCCGATCTGGCGCCCCAGCGTCTCGATTGCCTCGCCCGCGGCCCCTTCAAGCCCGACGATCACGCCGATCTTGCCCAGCCCCGGCTTCAGCGCGCCATGGATATAAGCCGCGGCAACGCCGCCCGGCACCGCGATAACGGCAACGCGGCGCACGGTCATGTTCTCGCCGATGGTGGCGACCAGGTGCACGATCTCTTCCGCGACCGTGCGGCCCGTGCCGGGATAGGCGGCGGCCTTCAGGGCCTCCACATCCTCGCCGGTCTCCAGCGCCAGCTTCGCCGCGGTCTCAACGAATGCCTGGAACGCCTCGTTGCGGGCCACGAAGTCGGTCTCGGCGTTAATTTCGACCATCGCCACCTTGCCGGGAGCCAAAGCGACGCCAACCAGACCTTCGGACGCCACGCGGCCGGATTTTTTGGCGGCGGCGGAGAGCCCCTTCTTACGCAGCCAGTCGATCGCGCCCTGAATGTCGCCATCGCTTTCCACCAGCGCCTTCTTGCAATCCATCATGCCGGCGCCGGTCGTCTCGCGCAGGTCTTTCACCAGCGCCGCGGTAATTTCAGCCATATTTCTGCTCCTCAAATTTTTACCCGCGGAGCCAAACCGCCCCGCGGACCAAACCTAACTCAGGCGTGCGTCTCGGCTTCCGGCTCGGGCAGCGCTTCCAGAATCGGCTCGGCGGCGGCGCCAAGGTCGATTCCCGAAGAGCCCAGTTCGGCGCTGATGCCATCCAGCACCGCGCCCGAGATCAGGTCGCAATACAGGGTGATGGCGCGGATCGCGTCGTCATTGCCCGGAACCGGGTAGGTCACACCCGTCGGGTCGGAATTGGAGTCGAGAATCGCGATGACCGGAATGCCGAGCTTGTTGGCTTCCTCAACCGCGAGCTTCTCCTTGTTGGTGTCGATGATGAACAGGATGTCCGGCAGGCCGCCCATGTCCTTGATGCCACCCAGCGCGCGTTCCAGCTTCTCGCGGTCGCGCGTCAGGTTCAGGATTTCCTTCTTGGTCAGGCCCTGGACTTCACCAGCCAGCATCTCGTCCATCTGGCGCAGGCGCTTGATGGAGCCGGTGATGGTCTTCCAGTTGGTCAGCATGCCGCCGAGCCAGCGGTGATTCACATAATACTGGCCGCAACGCTGCGCGGATTCAGCCACATAATCAGCCGCGGCGCGCTTGGTGCCCACGAACAGCACGCGGCCACCGGCGGCGGTCACGTCGCGCACCTGCTTCAGGGCGCGTTCAAGCAGCGGCACGGTCTGCTGCAGGTCGATAATGTGCACCTGGTTGCGCACGCCAAACAGGTAGGGCGCCATGCGCGGGTTCCAGCGGCGGGTATGATGCCCGAAATGGACGCCCGATTCGAGCAGGTGACGCAGGGAAACTTCAGGTAATGCCATGGCAAAACTTCTCCAAAAATCCGGTTAAAACCTCCGCAGGGCTGAGCCTCTCAGCACCGGACCTAAGGGAAAACCCCAGGATAAGCGCCCTGCGTGTGAATTATCGGCACCATGCCGACGCGCGCCCTATCGCAAATCACCCGCCAAAATGCAAGCCGCGCGCGCAAAAAAGGGCTAAACCTCACGGTCCAGGCTCTTCTTCTAGCCTAAGCCCGCGCGTGCCGGCTTAAAACAGATAGCCCACGCCCGCACCCACCACGGTGGGGTCCAGCTCGGTATGCGCGCCGATCAGCCCGTTATCCACATGCGTCCCGGTGACGATGAAGATCTGCTTCACGTCGACATTGGCAAACCAGTTCCCCGCGACCGGCACATCAAACCCGGCATCCAGCGCCGGGCCAACCCCCGTGGAGAGACCGCCAAACTTGGTGATGCCCGCGGCCGCGTGCTGATCATAAAAGAAGGCCACGGTAAGGCCCACGCCCGCGTAAGGGCGGATGCCGTCAATCTCGGGCAGATGGTACTGCAACGTCACCGTCGGCGGCAGCACCCAGGCGCTGCCAACCTTGGCGTCCAGCGGGCCGGTCACCTTCACATTATGCCGGCTGGTCGCGGCAATCACCTGCACGGACCACTCCGGCGTGAAGAAGTACGACGCATCGACTTCCGGCGAAATACCGGCGCTCACGCTCACATGCTCATGGGGCACAACCGCGGCCCCAACCCGCACGGCGCTGTTCAAATCCTCAGGCACCACCCCGATCAGGCTCACATGCACCATCACGTTTCCAGCCTGGTAGCCGGTCGGCTGGCTGAAATAGCTCTGCGCCGCCGCGGGCGTGACCGTGGCCGCGGCCAAAAGACCCGCCAGGCCGAAGCCAAATGAAATTCTCATAATTTAGTCTCCCAGTTTTGTTAGCAACAACCCTGGGTACGCCGCCGAAATTTTCGAGAATTTGATATTAATCAAATTATCCATGCGCGCAGGGCATGGCAAACGCGCACACCCCACAAAAAAGGGGAGCAGTAACCCTGCCCCCCTTGGTAAAACGCTTCACGATAAAACGGCGGCGCGTTACGCCAGCAACGGCCCCCATGAAGGGTCCGACGCATAGGATGGCGTGGGCACCAGCCGCTCGTTGAACCCGTCGATCCCGATGCTGACCAGCCGGGACGAATGCCCGTTCGCCGTCGGGGTCGAGCGGGAGAACATGATAACCCGGCCGTTCGGGCAGAAGGTGGAGGACTCCACGAGAAAGCCCTGGGAGAGAATGCGCTCGCCCGAGCCGTCGGGCGCCATCACGCCGATGGTGAACCCGCCCACATCGCTGCCCCAGAACGTATAGCTGATCAAATCCCCGCGCGGCGACCACGCGGGCTCGGCATACCGCCCGGCGCCGAAGCTGATCCGCTTCACGCCCGAACCATCGGCATTCATCACGAAAAGCTGCTGATTCCCGTCACGGTCGGAGTTGAAGACGATCTGCGACCCATCCGGCGAATAGCATGGGGTGACGTTGATGGACGAGGAATCGGTCAGCTCGACCATGCCGCCCCCGCTCAAATTCACCTTCACAATCGCCGCCCCGCCATTGCGCGAAACCGACATCAGCAGCGAATTGCCATCCGGCGAGAAACGCGGGCCAATGGTCTGGTCGCCATACGAGCCGAGCATCCGCTGCGCCCCCGTCTGCAGGTCGAACAGATACACGCGCGGCGTATTGGTCTGGAAGCTCACGAAGGCCAGTTGCTGGCGCGTCGGGTTGTACTGCGGCGAGAGCGCCATCGAGGAGCCATCGGTCAAAAACTGGTTGTTGGCGCCATCGTAATCCATCACCGCCAGGCGGCGTATCCGGCTCGTCACCGGCCCCGCCTCCGAGATATAGGCCACCCGCGAATCAAAATACCCCTTCTCGCCGATCATCTGCTGATACACGACATCGCCGATGATATGCGCGATCCGGCGCCAGTTATCGGCCGTGGTGGTATAAGCGGTGCCCTGCACCTGCGCCTGCTGCGATACATTCCACAGCCGGAACTCCACCCGCAGCTGCCCGCCGCCCAGGTCCGCCACATCACCCGTCACCAGCGCCTGCGCGCCCAGAATGCTCCAGTTCTGCCAAACCGGCGTACCGTTGACGACCGAATTCGGCACAAAACTCGTTGGATCAATCGGCCGGAACAGCCCCGAATGGCCCAGATCGTCGCTGAGCACCCCGGTGATCTGCCCGCCATATTGCGATGCGTTGCCCGATGGATCGCTAAACGGCGCAATCGCGATGGGGATCGGGGCGGTCTGCGCGCCCGAGACGTTAATCGCCGGGCCGTTATTGGCGGTGCCGCCGGCCGGCGCGGCCACGGTTGCATCCGCCCCGCCGCCCAGCGCGCTCTGCGCGAATGCCACCGGCGCAGCCGCGGCGGCCGCTCCAGCGCCAAGAACGCCACGGCGGGAAATGAGCGGAATATTAAAACCCATCATGAGTACCTCTTACGGCGTGAAATTGAACAGGAAGGTCTGGTTTTTACCCAGCATATACGAGGGCAGCGGCAGCGTTGCGCATTGCACGTTCATCACGGCGTTAATGGCATCGTTGGCAAAAGCGGCGAAAATAGGGTCGCCCAGCTTGCTTTGGTCCTGCGGCGCCACCACGGCCATGCGTACCGTGCCGGTGGGGTCGGTCGTCACCATCAGGTTCACACTAAAGCTGGAGAGCCCCGGCGCCCCGGCATCCACGTTCCAGCAAGGCCGTACATGGTTGCCAATCGCCGAGCGGTCAGCCCCGGTCAGCCCGGAATTGGCCGTGCTCTGCTTGCTGCCGCCGCCATTGGGCGCGCCGCCCTGGTCGGGGTTATAAACATGCGTCGGCGGCTGCTTCTGCTGCTGCAACGCCTGCAATTTCAATAACGTATTCAGCACGCTCTTGCTCAAAGGCGCCGGGGTCTTCACCACGTTCTGCTGGTGCGTCGGGCTTTGCGCCGGGGCTGGCGGCTGCGGCAACGGCGGCATCGGCAGCTTGGGCTGCACCACGGTGCTCGTGGTGGGCTTGGGCGGCGTGGGCGGCGGCGCCTGAATAGGCTGCG
>JAJZCG010000069.1 GCA_021846225.1 Pseudomonadota bacterium
GCAGGAATGACCATGGTTGGCCTTGCCGTCCTTGTAGGGAACCATGCGCACCACCTCCTCGCCGCGCATCTCGGCCTTAAAGGCGCAGCCAACGCCGCAATAGGCGCAGGTGGTAACTTGAGAATGCTCCGGCTGACCAATTTCGATGACGGATTTTTCCATCAGCGTCGCGGTCGGGCAGGCCTGCACGCAGGCGCCACAGGAAACACATTCGGAATCAAAGAAATTCTCCCCGATGCCGGGCGAGACCTTGGAGTTGAAACCCGAACCCTCGATGGTCAGGGCGAAGGTTCCCTGCACCTCCTCGCACGCCCGCACGCAGCGCGAACAGACGATGCATTTGGCGGGGTCGAACTGGAAATACGGATTTGAAACGTCTTTGACGGAATCGAGATGGTTTTCACCCTCGTAGCCATAGCGCACTTCGCGCAGGCCCACCGCCCCGGCCATGTCCTGCAACTCGCAATCACCGTTGGCCGAACAGGTCAGGCAGTCGAGCGGATGGTCGGAGATGTAGAGTTCCATCACGCCGCGGCGCAGCTTGGCCAGCTTGGCGTTTTGCGTATGCACCACCATGCCCTCGGCCACCGGCGTCGTGCAGGAGGCGGGCGTGCCCGCGCGGCCTTCAATTTCCACCAGGCACAGGCGGCAGGAACCGAAACTGTCCAGCATGTCGGTGGCGCAAAGTTTTGGTATCTGCGTGCCCAGCTCCATCGCCGCGCGCATCACCGATGTGCCCTCCGGCACAGCGATGCTTTGCCCGTCGATGTTGACGTGCACCAGCCGCGTTGCCGTGCTGGGTTTGGTGCCGTAGTCTATTTCGTGAATCAGGCCCATTGGTCAGCTCCTATTGCGCGGCGGCGGGAATGGCCGCGGGCGCAAAATCTTCAGGGAAATGGTGCAGCGCGCTCAATACCGGATAGGGGGTGAAGCCGCCCAGGGCGCAGAGCGAGCCGAACTTCATGGTCTCGCAGAGGTCTTTGACCAGGGCGATGTTTTCCTCGGCATCCTCACCCGCCGCGATTTTGTCGAGCACCTCCTCGCCGCGCGTGGAGCCAATGCGGCAGGGCGTGCATTTGCCGCAGGATTCATGCGCGCAGAACGCCATCGCGAAGCGGGCCATTTTCGCCATGTCCACATGCTCGTCAAACACCACCAGCCCGCCATGGCCGATCAACCCGTCGCGCGCGGCGAAGGCTTCGTAGTCATAGAGTGTGTCAAACAGCGCCGGCGGGAAATAGGCGCCCAAAGGTCCGCCCGCCTGCACCGCGCGCACCGGCCGGCCGGTGGCGCTGCCGCCGCCGATCTCGTTGACCAGCTCACCCAGCGTAATGCCGAAGGCAACCTCGAACAGCCCGCCGTGTTTCACATTGCCTGCAATCTGCACCGGCATCGTGCCGCGCGAGCGGCCCATGCCGTAATCGGCGTAGACCGCGGCGCCTTTTTCCAGAATGAAGGGAATGGTGGCGAAGGAGACGAGATTATTCACCACCGTCGGCTTGCCGAACAATCCCACCAGTGCCGGAATCGGCGGCTTGGCGCGCACCTGCCCGCGTTTGCCCTCCAGGCTTTCCAGCAGCGCGGTCTCCTCGCCGCACACATAGGCCCCCGCCCCCACGCGGACTTCCAGCTCGAACTCATATGCCGAGCCCATCACGGCGCGGCCCAGCAGTCCCTCCCGGCGCGCGATGGCAATGGCGGCGTTCATGGTGCGGATAGCGTGCGGATATTCGGAGCGGACATAAATATAACCATGCGCCGCCCCCACGGCGATGGCGGCGATCGTCATGCCCTCAATGAGCGTGAACGGGTCGCCCTCCATCAGCATCCGGTCGGCAAACGTGCCGGAATCACCTTCATCGGCGTTGCAGACGACATATTTTTGCGCCGCCACGGCGGTGCGCACCGTCTCCCATTTTATCCCCGTGGGAAAACCAGCGCCCCCGCGCCCGCGCAGGCCGGAGGCTTTCACCTCCGCGACCGTTTGCGCCGCCCCAAGTTGCAGCGCGCGCGCTAGGCCATCATAGCCGCCAAGGGCGCGGTATGCGTCCAGGTCCAGCGGATCAATCACCCCGCAGCGGGCAAAGGTGAGCCGGTCCTGTTTCGCGAAAAACGGAATCTTCTCAACCAGGCCTGTCGATTTTTCATGCCACCCGCCGTTCTGAAAATCCGCGTCGAACAGCCCCGGCACATCGCGCAGGCCAACCGCCCCGTAGCCCATGCGGCCGCCGGGCGTTTCCACCTCCACCAGCGGCTCCAGCCAGAACATGCCGCGCGAGCCGGTGCGGATAATCTCCAGCGCGACCCCGCGCGCCTGCGCTTGCGCGGCAATGGCCGCCGCCACACGGTCAGCCCCCACGGCGAGCGCCGCGGCGTCACGGGGAATGAATACGCGCATCACAGCACCTCCATCGCGAGAGCTTCCAACGTCCCGGCATCCAACCGGCCATGCACCTCGCCGTCGAGCATCGCATTCGGCGCGCAGGCGCACAGGCCCAGGCAATACACGGCCTCCACCGTCAGCCGGCCGTCCGGCGTGGTCTCGCCCCAGCCCAGGCCCAGGCGGTGCAGCAGCCCGGCGGCATTGGCCTCCCCGCCCATGGACTGGCAGGCCTCCGCCCGGCAGAGCTTCAACACATGGCGCCCGGCGGGTGCGCGGCGGAAATCGTGATAGAACGAGACGACACCATGAACCTCGGCGCGGGTGAGATTGAGGCGCGCGGCAATCAGGCGGATAGCCTCTTCAGGGATGCAGCCGAAATGTTCCTGCATGGCGTGCAGAATGGGCAGCATCGGGCCTTCAAGGGCCTCGTGCGCGGTTATGATGTCTCCAGCGGCAAGCGAATCCCAGAGATGCGGCATATGGAACCTGATCCTTCTTCGGCGTTTCCTAGGCTATGTGTTGCGCCGATTGCCTCAGAAAACAATATCGAATTTCAGTGATACAATAGGATAAAACTATCATCACCGGCGCAGACGTGTGGCTTCGGCGATCAACGCGGCGGTCAGCGGCGAGAGTGGATCGCGGTCCAGCACCACCAGCCCCACTTTGCGCACCTCCTCTGGCTCCACGATCGGGATGGCCCGCAGCTTCGCGGTCAGGCCGAAAACCTCCGCGAGTTTTTCCGGCATCACGCAGGCCCAGCGTCCGGTCTGCACATGCGAGACCAGCACGACGATGGAGTTGGACTCCAAGGTCGGCTCCACGATCTGCCCGGCATTGTTGAGCAGGCGGTTGATGATGCGGCGGTTCTGCATGTCCGGCGTGAGCAGGCACAGCGGGATTTTGCCGATCTCCGCCCAGGTGACGCGCGCGCGCTCTCCCAGCGGGGCCTGCGCGGAGGTGAGCAGCATGTAGCGCTCCTCGTAAAGTGGAACGCTGCGCGCCTTGCCGATCGGCTCATTGTCCAGATAGGTGATCCCGGCCTCGATCTCCTGGTTGTGCAGGCGCTGCAAAACCTCCGATGAGGTGCAGGAGAGAACCGAGAAGCGCACCAGCGGGTGGCGCGCGCGATAAGGCGTGGTGAGCTCCGCGATGGTGGCAAGCGCCGTGGGGATGGCGGCGATGCGCAGCAGCCCGTTCAGCCCGCGCTTCAGGCTGTTCACATCATCGCGCATGGCGTGAACATCGCCGGTTATGCGCCGAGCCCATTCCAGCACGCGCTCCCCCTCCGGGGTGAAGCCCTGGAAGCGCGAGCGGCGGATAACCAGCGGCACGCCCAGTTTATCCTCAAGCGCCCGGATGGCGGCGGAGAAGCTGGGCTGCGTGACGCAGCACGCCTCCGCCGCGCGGCCGAAATTCTGCTCACGGGCCAAAGCAATCAGGTATTCCAGCTTGTCTAGTATCGCCCGCCCTCCCGTGCCAAATCTTTCCTAACGCCATCCATCAACGGAAACAAACATGATCTCCTACGCCCAGGCCCTCGCTCTGCTCCACAGCCGGGCGCCGCGCCTCCAAGCCGAGACAACCCCGCTGGCCGAGGCGCTCGGGCGGACCACCGCGGGCGAAATCCGCGCGGGGTTCGCGGTGCCCTCGTTCGATAATTCGGCCATGGACGGATTTGCCGTGCGCCTGGCTGATTGCCAGCGCGCATCGCCCGAGGCGCCGGTGGTTCTGCCGGTCGTCAACGTAACGGCGGCGGGCGATCACGCAAGCAGCTTGGCGGCCGGCCATGCGCTTCAGATCATGACCGGCGCCATACTCCCGGCGGCGGCCGAGGCGGTGTATCCCATCGAGGACGTGGCGGTGGCCCGCAATGCCCACGGCGCCGTCAGCGCCATCACGCTCACCAGCGCCCCCGCGCCGGGCGCCAATATCCGCGGCAAGGGCGAGGATTTTCTGCCCGGGGATCTATTAACCGGCGCAGCAACCCGCCTGACCTCGCGCCACCTGATGGCGCTGGCGGCGCTGGGGGTGGGCTCGGTGCCGGTGCGCCAGCGCCCGCATGTGAGCGTACTGGCCACCGGCAATGAAGTGCGCGACGCCCCCGCCGGGCAGGCCAGCACCACGCCGGGCGAGGCGGTCATCTATAATTCCAACTCCCCCTATCTGGTTGCCGCACTGCGCGAGGCCGGGGCTGAAGCTGAATACGGCGGCATCATCCCCGACACCCAGGCGGCCTTCACCACGGCGCTGGAGGGTATCATCGCGCAGGCACGGCCGGGCCAGATCATCGTCTCCACCGGGGCCGTCTCAAAGGGCGATTTTGACTTTGTGCCCGCCGCGCTGGCGGCGCTGGACGCCGAAATCCTGTTCCACCGCGTCGCCATCAGGCCGGGCAAGCCCGTGTTGTTCGCGATGCTGGCGAACCGCATTCCCTTCTTCGGCCTGCCGGGCAACCCTGCCTCCGCCGCCGTGGGCTTCCGGTTTTTCATCACCCCGCTGTTGCGCGCCGCCTGGGGCCTGCCGCCGGAGCAACCGCTGCGGGTGCGCCTGGCTGAAACCTATCAGGCCAGGCCGGGATTGCGGATTTTCCTGAAGGCGCACCTGGCGATCGGGGCTGATGGCGCGGCAGCCGCCACAATTCTGGCGGGGCAGGAATCGTTTCGTATTCAGCCCATGCTGCACATCAACGGCTGGGTCGTGCGCGATGAGAGGGTTGGCAGCCTGCAAGCCGGTGAGCTGGTGGATTTCTACCCGGCGGACCCGTTTTCGCCATCCTTCGCATGAACCCGTTTCTCACCACGCCGCCCGCCGCCGGGGGCGTGATTCTCGCGGGCGGGCGGGCGCTGCGCATGGGCGGCGGCGACAAGGGGCGCCAGCGCCTCGGCGGGCAGGATATGCTAACCCGGCTGGCCTCGGTGCTGCGCCCGCAGGTGGCTGCCCTGGCGCTCAATGCCAATGGCGACCCGGCGCGCTTTGCGGATCTGGGCCTGCCCGTGCTGCCCGACGGGCTGGAGGACGCAGGCCCCCTGGCCGGGTTGCTGGCGGGGCTGGACTGGGCCGAAGCCCTCGGCCTGCCCTGGCTGCTCACCGCCCCCACCGATACGCCGTTTTTGCCGCCGGACCTGTTGCTTCGCCTGGGCCATGGGGTTTGCGGCGGAGCTGGCGCCGCCATCGCCGCCTCGGGCGGGCGGCGCCACCCGGTGGCGGGGCTATGGTCCACCCGCCTGCGCGCGCCGCTGCGGCGGTTTCTGCTTGAGCAGGGGCAGCGCAAAATGGGCCTGTGGGCCGAACACTGCGGCGCCGCAACCGTGGAATGGCCAGACGAGCCGCGCGACCCGTTCTTCAACATCAACCGGCCGGAAGACCACGCGCAAGCCGCCGCCCTGCTGGCCCAACGGCCATACCGCGCGGGCGCTGTGGTGTTGCCGCACCGCCACGCCGCCCATGCCCTGCTGGCGGATTTCGCAGCCCTGCAACGGGCTCATGGGGTGGGAGTGGCTGGCTTGCTCCAGGAGGGCAGCAAAAGCGCCGGAGATGCGCCCGATGCCATAACACTGGCCGATTTGAACACGAACGAGCGCTTCGCGATCATGCTCAGCGAGGCCTGCGCAGGCTCATGCGCGGTTGACCCCTCGGCCGTGGCCGCCGCCTCCGCCGTTCTGCGCCGCGCCGTCGCCGGGTGCAGTTCGCTGATTCTGGTGAATAAATTCGGCCCGCTGGAGGCCGAGGGCGGCGGGCTGGCCGATGAGATGCTGCAAGCCATGGCGGCGGAGCAGCCCTTGCTGACCACGGTTTCAGTCAACCGGCTCGAATCCTGGCTGCGCTTCACCGGCGGCATGTGCGAGCTGCTCCCGCCCGATCCGGCGGCATTATCCGCCTGGTGGGAGCGCAACCGCCAGCAACGCTGAATTCATCCGCCGGTCTGGTTCATGGTCCGCGCCAGCGGCTGATGGCTGGCGCGCTGGGCCACGAAGTCATGGCCCTCCGGTTTCTGGCCGATGGCCCGGCGGATCGCCTCCTGCACCGGCGCATCGCTGGCCGAGGCGCGCAAAGGCTGGCGCAGATCGGTGCCAACCTCATGGCCCAGGCATAAAAACAGCCTGCCGGTGCAGCTCACCCGCACCCGGTTGCAGCTCTCGCAAAACCCGTGGCTGAGCGGGGTGATAAAGCCGAGCCGCCGCCCGGTTTGCTCCACGGTTACGTAGCGGGCCGGGCCCCCGCTGCTGTAATCAGTGGAAACAAAGGTCCAGCGCCGCGCCAGCCGCTCACGCAGCACGCCCAGCGGCAGCGCCTGAAAATCCAGCCCGGTGCTGAATTCACCCAGCGGCATCGCCTCGATCAACGAGAGATCATGCCCCTCCTCACCGCACCAGGCGATCATCCGGTCGATCTCCTGGTCGTTCACCCCGCCCATGACCACGGTGTTGATCTTCACGGCCAGACCGGCGGCCTTGGCGGCGCGGATGCCCTCCAGCACAGGCGTCAGATCGCCCCGGCGGGTGATCTTGTGGAACAGCCCTGGGTCCAGACTGTCCACCGAGACGTTGATCCGCCGCATCCCGGCCCGCGCCAGCCCCTCGGCGCAGCGGCTCAGCTGCGTGCCGTTGGTGGTCAGCGTCAGCTCCGCCAGCCGCCCCGCCGCCACATGCTCACCCAGCGCGCCGATTAACTGCATGATGCCCCGGCGCACCAGCGGCTCGCCGCCGGTCAGCCGCAGCTTGCGCACGCCCAGGCCGATGAACACGCTGCTCAACCGCGCCAGCTCTTCCAGGTCCAGCACATCCGCCTTGGGCAGAAACGCCGCATCCTCGGCCATGCAATAGGCACAGCGCAGATCGCAGCGGTCGGTGACCGAGAGACGCAGATAGGAAATGCGGCGGCCAAAGGGATCAATCAATTCCAAACTCCTCGCGCCGGGAGCTGACGATGAACCTCCTGACTTCGGGCAGAGATTGGCCCGGCCCCGCCGTTTGTAAACCCCCCGGCTTGGCGCGCCTCGCCGTCTCCTCAGTCGCGGTTGCGGTCGATCATCCGCCGGCGCGCCTGGGTGAGGTGAAACTGCATCGCAACCTGGGCGGCATCCGCGTCCTGCAGGCTGATGGCTTCCAGAATCAGCACATGCTCCTGCAGCACCTGGCTGGCGCGCTCGCGCGGACTGGTGCGGGTGAGCTGCAGGGAGAGGTTCATGAAGCCGGTCACCGCCTCGTGCAGATGCGCCAGCAGCGCCGGGTAGAAGCTGTTGCCCGAGGCCTGGGCGATGGCCATGTGAAACGCCAGATCAGCATCCGGGCTGGGGCTGCCCAACGCCGCCTCGCCGCGGAAACGCTCATGCGCGGCTTTTATCCCCGCCAGCTCCGCCGGGTTGCGCCGCTCGGCGGCATGGCGGGCGGCGCTGCCCTCCAGCACCAGCCGCACCTCGATGCAGCGCAGATACTCCGCCACACGCTGCGGCTCGGCAAAATCGGCCAGGCGCTCGGCCGGGCGGGCCATCACATAAGTGCCCGAGCCCTGGCGGGCCTGCACCAGCCCATCGGCGCGCAGGCGCTGCAAGGCCTGGCGCACCACCGGGCGGGAGACGCCGAACATCTTGCACAGGTCCAGCTCGGCCGGCAGGCGCGTCCCCTCGGACAACCGCCCCGAGACGATCTGCTCCAGAATCTGGCCATAGAGCTGGTCGCCCATGCGCTGGCGGCGGGTGAGCACCAGCCCCGTCTGGCTGTCAGGCGCCATCTCGGGCATATGCAAGATTTTCAGCGGCCGCTCCGGCACGTTACGCTCCCAGTTGACGGGCTTGAACATAACTCAAAGCGCTCCAGCCGCGAAGAGCGCGCAAGGGGCGCCCGCCACGGTGGCGGTTGCCACCAATACCGGCCCCGCCGCGCCATCCGCCGGGCGCAGGGAGGTGACATAAAGCCGCCCGTCACCGCCAAAACAGGGCATGGTGGGGGCTGGGACAGGAACAGGAATGCGCTGGTCCAGCTTGCCATCCGGCGCGTAGCGGTTGAGGCATCCGGCGGAGACACCGGCGCTCCAGTAATAGCCCTGCGCGTCAACCGCGCCGCCATCCGGCCGCCCGTCCGCCTCGCCGGGAGTGGCGATGCGCGTCTGGCCGCTCATCGCGCCGGTTGCGGGGTCGAAATCCCAGCGCTCGATCCAGCAGCCGCGCGAATCCGAGTGGAACATGGTCCGCCCATCGGCGGACCAGGCGAGGCCGTTGGAGGTGAACAGAGCGTCGCGGCGGCGCTCCACATGCCCCTCGGGGGTGATGCGAAAGAGCGCCCCGCGCGGCTCGCGGCGGAGCGCGTCATGCATCGAGCCCACCCAGAAGGCGCCATCCGGCCCCACTTTGCCGTCGTTCAGGCGCAATTCAGGGTCGGGCGGCAGCACCTGGGCCAAGGTTTCATAAACCCCGGTGGCGCGTTCAAACAATCCCACCTCATGGCGGCGCGCCAGCACCAGCCGCCCATCCGCCGCCAGGCCGATGCTGCCAACCGGCCCCTCCAGCCGCCAGAGACGCCGCGCGCCGGTGGCGGGGGTGAGTTCGTGAATTTCCCCCACGGGAATATCCACCCAGAGCAGCGCCTGACGCGCGGCGTCCCACAACGGGGATTCCCCCACAGCGCAGCCCGTACCGGCCAGCGCGGCAAAGGCGCCGGTCAGGCTCATTGCACGTCCGCCGTGGCGAAGCTCCCGCCCTGGCAGAGCCAGCCGGGGTCTGGCCGGGCGAGAATGGCGGCGGCATAGTCCTCGGCGTTCTGGCGCGGCTGGTAGCCAAGTGCTGCAGCCTGCGCATTATCCCACCAGCTGCGCGTATTGGCCGAAACCCCCCAGACGGTGAGAAAACCGATATCAGGCACGCTCAGCGCCTGCCACACCAGCGCCTCCAAATCCTCATGGCCGAGCCAGGTGCTCAAATGGCGCGGCTCGGCGGGTTCGGCCAGCGCGCTGCCGATGCGCAGCGCCACCGTCTCGATGCCGAATTTGTCCCAATAGAGCCGCCCCATTGCCTCGCCCCAGACCTTGCTGAGCCCGTAATTGCCATCCGGGCGCAGCGGGTCGGAGAGCTGCAGGCGCTGCCCGATGGGGTACATCCCGATGGCATGGTTGGATGAGGCGAACACCACCCGGCGCACATTGTGCCGCCGCGCGCCCTCATAAACCTGTTGCAGCGCCACCAGATTATTCTGAATGATCTCGGTCAGCGGGCGCTCCACCGAGCTGCCGGCCAGATGCAGCACCATATCGGCCCCCTCCAGCGCCGCGCCCGCCGCGGCGGGGTCGCGCAGGTCTCCGGCCAGCACGCGCTCCGCCGGGGAAACCGGCACAGGCGGGCGGATGCCCGTTGAGGTGAGCGCCACGCCGCGCGCCAGCAGGCGCGGGCGCAACACCTGGGCCAGCGCGCCGTTGGCCCCGGTGAGGGCCAGCTTGAGCGCGGGCATTAGTGCGCCGTCCGCTTGGCGCGGCCCACAATCTGCGTGGGGTCGACAAAGCGCAGCGCGATGACCAGGCAGATCAGGCTCGTCGCCATATAAATCACGGCCATCGCGTCAATTGACTGATTGGCCCGCATCCCGGCGGCGAAGACCGAGTAATACAGCTCGACCACCAGCGTCTGGCTGCCCGGCCCCGCGGTGAGGAAGGTGAGCTCGAACATGCCGATGGTGCGCACCAGCACCAGCAGCAGCGCGGCCAATATGCCCGGCACCAGCAGCGGCACCATGACGGTGCGCAGCAAGGCGCCAGTGCCCGCGCCGAAGACGCGCGCCGCCGCCTCCACCCTGGGGTCGATCTGCTCGATGAAAGGCACCAGGATGAAGATGACAAAAGGCACGCTCGGCATCAGGTTCGCCAGGATAACGCCGGTGAGCGTGCCGCCCAGGCCGAACTGGTAGAGCACCGAGGCCAGGGGGATGCCGTAGGTAAAGGGCGGGATGATGAGCGGCAGCACGAAGATCAGCATCACAAAGCGCTTGCCCGGAAAATCGCGCCGCGCCAGCGCATAGGCCGCGGGTACGCCCAGCAGCGCCGAGCCCAGCAGCACCGCGCCCGCCACCTCGAAGGTGACCAGCAGCACCCCGCCCAGCTGGAACGCGCTCCAGGCCTGGCGGTACCAGCTGGTGGTGAAACCGCCGGGCAGCCAAGAATTGAACCAGGAGGTGCCGAAGGAATCCACCACCACGGCGGCGATGATGCCCGCGAGGTTGATGATGAAGAAGCCAATGAAAACCCAGATCGCCAGACGCCACAGCCGCGCGCCCATTTCGTTATCGAATGTCATGGTCTTACCCTTTTCCGCCGGCCACCGGGCCGCGATAGAGAAGCGAACTTGCCTTCATCACCAGCATCACCACGATGATCTGCACCGCGCCCATGATGATGGCGACCGCCGAACCCATTGAATAGTCATATTCCTCATAAGCGGCATGAAAAGCCGCGATGGCAATGACGCGCGTGGGGCCGGAGGGCGCGCCCAGCAGCACCGCGGAGGGAAACACCGCGAAAGCCTGCACAAAAGCCAGACAGAAGGTGATGGCAAGCCCCGCACCCAGCAACGGCAGGATGATATGGCGGAAACGCGCGAACGGCCCCGCCCCCAGCATCGCCGCCGCACTCTCCAGCGAGGGGTCGATCCCCGTGACATAAGAGAGCACCAGCATGAAGCAGAAGGGAAACCCGCCGACGATCTGCGAGAGGAACACGCCGGTGAAATCATGCACCAGGCGCACCGGCTCGTGGATGATCCCCAGCAGCATCAGCACCCGGTTGAACCAGCCGAGCGGGCCGAGATAGTTCAGCATCCCCTGCGCGGTGAGCACCGTGCCCAGCGTGACCGGGATGATGAGTATGGTGGTAAGCATGCGCTGGTAGCGCATATGGCGCACCCGCAAGGCAATGGGCACCGAGATGAGAAGGTTCACCAAGGTGACCGGAATCGCCAGCTTCAGCGTCGTGAAGATCGTATCGTATTTGTAGGCATCGCTGAAGAAATTGATGTAGTTGGCAAGCGCGCCGCCGCCGTTCATCGGGTGGAGCGAGAGCCACAGCCCGTAGATCGCCGGGTAGACGAACAGCGCCATCACGAACAACAGGGCCGGCAGCAGCAGCAGCGTGGTGACATCAAAACCCCGCCGCGCCAGCCGTTGGGAGAGGCGCGCGCGCTCAGGCGCCGCCGGGGTCAGGGCCATGCCTTGCATCGCCGCGCTCACGCCGCACCGCCCGCATAAACCAATACGCGCTCCGCAGGCGCGCCAAGGCGCAGCGCCTCACCCGGGCGCACCGCGATATCGGAGCGGAACCACAGTTCCAGCCCCTCTGGCGTACGCGCCAGGCCATAAAAATCCCGGCCGCGATATTCAGCGGACACCACCGAGGCGGCAATCGGCCCGCTATCGCTGGGTGTCAGGTCTTCCGGGCGCATCGCGGCGATCACATCGCGCCCCGGCGTCGCCTCCACCGCGCAACCGGCGATCTCCGCGCCGCCCACGCGCATGCGCAATCTGGCGCCATCATGGCTCTGCGCCTGCGCCTTGAGGATGTTGCGATAGCCCATGAACTCGGCGACATCAGCATGGGCGGGGCGGGCGTAAAGCTCGTGGGGCGTGCCGACCTGGCGCATCTCGCCGTCACGCAGCACCACGATACGGTCCGCCAGCGAGAGCGCCTCATCCTGGTCATGCGTCACATAGATCGTGGAACAGCCTATCATGTTATGAATCCGCCGGATCTCGGCACGCATCTCCAGACGCAATTTGGCATCCAGGTTGGAGAGCGGCTCATCCATCAGCACCAGCGGCGGCTCAACCACAATCGCGCGCGCAATCGCCACGCGCTGCTGCTGCCCGCCCGAGATTTGGCCCGGCAGCTTATCCGCCTGCTTGGTCAGGCGCACCAGGGCCAGCGCCTCTTCCACCTTGGCGTCGATCACCTCGCGCGGAAGTTTCTGCATGCGCAGGCCAAAGCCGATGTTCTTGCGCAGGCTCATATGCGGAAACAACGCGTAGTTCTGAAACACCATCCCAAACCCGCGCTCCTCGGGCTTGAGATGGTCGATGCGTGTCTCATCCAGCCAGATGCCGCCGCCGGTCAGCGGCAGCAACCCGGCCAGACAGTTCAAGGCCGTTGACTTGCCGCAGCCCGAAGGCCCGAGCAGCGCGATGAACTCGCCGCGCCGGACGGTGAGAGAAATATCCTTGAGCGCGTTCATGCCGCCAAAGTCGCGGCGCATGCCCTCAAGCCTGAGCTCCCGGAAATTTTTTGCGGAAATTGTCATTGGTCTTGAACTCCTCTTGGTTTTTCTCAGGCGGTAATCACGCCGATCTGCTGATCCCAGCGGCCCAGCGCATAGACCAGATCATCAGCGGAAAGCGGCATATAGGTCGGCGCGGTGGCGATCATCTCGTCATACCACGGGCGGCCGAATTTCTGGATGACCTCCTGGCTGGAGGCCGGAGCCATCGAGAGGGGAACATTCTTCACTGCCGGGCCGGGGTAGAAATAACCCGCGTCATAGGTCACCGCCTGTTGCGCCGGGGCCAGCATGAAATTCATCAGATCCAGCAAAACAGAGAGTTTTTCAGGTTTCACCCCTTTGGGGATCGCCATGTACTGCGCATCGCAGACGATGATCTGGTTGTCGAACTTGGTCACCTGCACGGAGGCGGGAACAACACCCAGCGCGCGCGGGTTGATATCCCAGCCGGTCTGCGTCGGGGTCATCGCGCGCAGGCCCGAGCCAAGCTCCTGCATCACCGCGCCCGTACCCGAGGGGTAATACTCAATCGTCTTGCCCAGCTGCGCCAGATAGCTCCAGGTCTTGTCCCAGCCGTGGCGCGGGTCGCGCGGGTTGGAATCTCCCAGCAGATAGGGCAGCCCCATCAGGAAAATCCGCGCCGGGCCGGAATTGGCCGGGCGGGCATAAATCAGCTTCTTCGGATTCGCCTGCGCCCAGGCCAGCAGCCCCTCAACCGTGGTCGGCGGAGTCGCCACCATGGCGGGGTTGTATTCCAGCAACGGACCAGCCGGGCAAAACACCACCTCCAGCGCCTGATTCTCGGCAAACCCCTGCATCCTGAGCGCGTTCGGCTGGTAGATGCTGGCCGGGTCGGGCAGGCTGGCGGCATAATTAGGCAGCAAGGGCTGCCAGATTTTTTGCTTGATACCGGCCGAGAGCGCGTCAATGCCGGTCAGCACCATGTCGATATCCAACCGTCCGGCGGACTGCTCGGCCTTCAGCTTGCCCGGCAACTCAGGCGCCGGCGCCGCACTGTAGACAATCTTGGAGACCAGATGCGGCTTCTGCGCGAGATAGGCATCAAACGCCGGACGGGTGAGCGCCAGCGTTCCCGCCACGTCAACAATGCTGAGGCTCACCGGCGAGGTGGGCAGCGCCGGAGTCGCGGCGCGCGCAATGCCGCCCATCTCCGCCAGACCCACCGCCGCTCCCGCCGCCGCAACGCCACCCAGCACGCTCCTGCGTGTAATTTTTTCCATTGTCATTTCCGTTCGTTTCCCGTTGTACCCGCTATCCAGGGCAATTCTCGTTTATACGCCGGCACCGCGCCTCGCGCCGTGGCCACGGCGCATATGACAACAACCGCATCAATATGTCAATTGTTTTTACGACTTTTAACAAATCCACCAAAATAGCCCAGACAACATCACAACTACAGCCAAAAACACTGGTATTTCATTGTTTACAGCAAAAAACGCCCGAAATCAGCATTAATTTGTAATTTAGTTATAATTTTATTTGACAATTTAAGCGCCGATTTGTACGCAAGCCCCGGCGTAAAAACGACCGCCGCACCAAAACAAACCAGGGAGCAACCCAATGGGTACGCAAAATTCATCTTATAAATTTACATCTAAGTTTACATCAATCCGCCGCCACGCACTGGCCACGGTGGCCTGCACCGCGCTCATGGCATCGGCTGCGCATGCCCAGTCGCTGCAAACCTGGCTCAACCAGAAAACCATGACAGGCAATTGGAACGGCGCGCGCACCAAGCTTGAGGACATCGGCATCGATCTGCACGGCGGCCATGTTGGCGAATTCGCCGATGTGATGTCCGGCGGCAAGCGCCAGGGCAACGGTTACGCCCAGCAACTTTATTATGGCATGACCATCGACCTCGGTAAGCTGGCCGGGCTGAACGGCACCGTGGTTAATCTCAGCTTCAACACGCGCGAGGGCCGCAACGCCTCGGCTGATTTCATCGGCAACAAGCTGGCGGTGCAAGAGGTCTACGGCGCGGGTGAAACCACGCGCCTTACCGAACTCAGCATCGAGCAGGCGTTGTTTGACAAGATGCTGATGGTCAAGCTCGGCCTCTACCCCATGGGCAACGATTTCGGCTCCACCCCCATCGGCTGCGATTTCCAGAACGTCGGCTTCTGCGCGCATCCGCAGAACCTGCCCAACTCCTCCGGCTGGGCCGATAACCCCACCGGCCACTGGGGCGCGCGCGTGAAGCTCAATGTCACCCCCGCACTTTATGGCGAGGTTGGCGTGTATGACGTGAACCCAACCTACGGCAACCCCGGCAACGGGTTGAAGATCAGCACCTCCGGCTCCACCGGGGCGCTCATCCCCGCTGAAATCGGCTACACCACCGCCTTCGGCGCGGCGGAACTGCCGGGCCATTATAAGGTTGGCGTGTATTATGACACCTCCAAGGTGGCCGATGCCGTCACCCCCAACCAGCTCGATAAAGGCCGTTACGGCGCCTATATCCTGGCCGACCAAATGCTCTTCAGCTTCGATGGCACGGCCAGCCGCGGGCTGGTGGGCTTCGCGCAATACTCGGTCTCGGATGCGCGCACCGCCGTGTTCGCCAACACCATCGCCGCCGGGCTGGTGGCGCTCGGGCCG
>JAJZCG010000070.1 GCA_021846225.1 Pseudomonadota bacterium
GGGGTCCAAGGCACGGGTTGCACCGGATATTGGGCGGGGTTGACGAAGCTGACATCGAGATAGGAGAGGCCGGTGATGCCTTGCGGCTCGATCTGCACGCGCAGGCCGTGTGCGATGAGATTTTGCAGGCTGCCGCTGTGGCCGATTTTTTTAGGGTCCACCGTGAAGCGGACGACAACCTGTTGATAGACTTTCCGGCTGGCCGCGCCGGGAGGGGGCGGGTATTCAGCGGCGACCAGGCCGATGTCAGTGATCTGGCCAATGGTGACGCCGCGGAATTTGACGGCGGTGCCGACGTTAAGCCCCTGCACGGACTCACTGAAATAGGTCTCCTGCTGGAGGCTGGGGGTGAAGTTGATGCCGGCCAGGAAAAAGACGAGGGCAAGCAGGGCGGCAATGCCCGCCAGGACGAACATGCCAACGCGCAGGCCGGCATTTTTCGGTTCCATTTACGGCATCTCCCGGTTGAAGAAGGCTTTTACCATGGGGATTGTGGCGTTGGCCTGTAATTCCCGCGGCTGGCCAAGGGCGATGAGGCCCTGGGCCGTGGCGTCCAGCATGGCGCAACGGCTGGCGATGGCGAATATGGAGGGCAGCTCATGCGTGACGAGGACAAAAGTGGTGCCGAGCGTGGCGCGCAGTTCCAGGATCAGGCGGTCCAGCCCGGCGGAGGTGACGGGGTCCAGCCCGGCGGAGGGTTCGTCGAGCAGGAGGATCGGCGGGTCAAGCGCCAAGGCGCGGGCGATGGCGGCGCGCTTGACCATGCCGCCGGAGATTTCGGCGGGCAGGCGCGGCGCGGCATCGGCCAGGCCGACCAGGGCGAGCTTGATGCGGGCGACTTCCTCGCGGGCGGAGGCGGGAAGATCGGTGAAGACGGCGAGCGGGAGCGCGACGTTTTCCAGCAGGGTCATGGAGCCGAACAGCGCGCCGGACTGGAACATGACGCCGATGGTGCGGCGCACGGCCGCCACATCATCGGTGACGGAGTGGCCAGCGACGGTGATCTGCCCGGCGGTGGGCGGCAGCAGGCCGACGATCTGCCTGAGCAGGGTGGATTTGCCGCAGCCAGAACCGCCCAGAATGGCGAAGATTTCGCCTCGTTCGATGTCAAAGCTGACATCTTTGAAGATGGTGCGGGCGCCGAAGATCTGGGTGGCGCCGCGGATGGAGATGATCGGCGTCATAGCCCCAGCCGGTACATCATGATGGCGAAAACGCCGTCAATGAGGATGGTGGCGACGATGCCGCCGACCACGGCGGAGGTGGCCGCCTCGCCCACCGCGCGCGGGCCATTGCCGGCGGTAAGGCCTGCGCGGCAGCCGATGAGGGCGAGAGCGGCGGCAAAGACCAGCCCCTTGGAGAGACCCAGCAGGAGATCCGCCGGGTGGGAGGTGGAGAGTATCTGCTGCGCGATGGCCGAAAGGGGGAAGCCAAGCAGCATGAGCACAACCGCCATGCCGAGCAGGCCCGCGATGTCCATGGCGGCGAGAAGGCCGGGCATGACCAGCATGGCGGCGGCCATGCGCGGGAGAACCAGCATGGATGCGGGGTCTATGCCCATGGTGGTGAGGGCGGCGATCTCCTCGTTGACCTGCATGGTGCCAAGCTCGGCGGCGAAGGCGGAGCCGGTGCGCCCGGCCAGGATGACGGCGACAAGCAGCGGGCCAAGCTCGCGGAACAGGGAGAGGGAGACGAGGTTGGCGACGTAGAGATCGGCACCGTACTGGCGCATGGGGATGGCCGACTGGAAGGCCAGAATGAGGCCGATGAGGAAGCCCAGCATGAGCACGAGCGGGAGCGCCTGGAGGCCCGCACGGTCGGCGATGCGCAGGAAACCGGCGCCGCGCAGGAAACGCAGCCTGGCGGGAAGGCCGAGCAGGGCGAGCACCGTGGCGCCGAAGAATTCGACGCGGATTTTGGCGTTGCGCAGCAGGCCCGCGCGGGGTTGGGGCGTGGGGGTGGGCCTGGGGCTGCCGGGAGGCGGCATGGCGGCGCGCAACTGGGCGAGCAGCGCGGCGGCGCGAGGGGTGGCGCCGGTGAGGGTGAGCGGGCCGCCATGCGCGGTTTCCATGGTGAGGATGAGCGCGGCGCCGGAAGTATCCAGGATGGTGGCGCCGGAGAGGTCCAGCGTGAGGGGCGTGCCGCGGGCGGCGCGGGCGGCGCTGATGGCTTGCGGCCAGAGCCTGCCCAGGCCCGGCGCGGTGAGTGGACCGGCGAGAGCGATGCGGTTATCCGCCCGGGCGAGGCTGGCGCTCATGCCGGAGAGAGGTGGTGGAGAAGCTGAGCGGAGCCTTCATAGATCATGCTCAGAGAGACATAGAGCACGATGGCGATGCCGACCCAGGCCAGCCAGTGGAAACGGGTGAGCAATTTGGCGACCAGCGTGGCGGCGATGCCCATGAGGGCGACCGAGACCGCGAGGCCGATGGCGAGCACATAGGGGTGGTCATGCGCGGCGCCGGCGACGGCCAGGACATTATCCAGCGACATGGAGATGTCCGCCACGATGATACGCCAGATGGCGGCGCGCAGGCGGCCGGCGGGCTTGATGCGATGGTGCTCGCCCGCGCCGTGCAGCTCGCGGGCGGATTTCCAGACGACCCAGAGGAGCAGGATGCCGCCTGCCAGAGTGAGGCCCAGGATGTGCAGCATTTGCAGCGCGACCAGGGCGAAGGCGATGCGGATGATGGTGGCACCGGCGATGCCGTACCAGATGGCCTGCCGGCGCTGTGCCCGGGGCAGGCCGTTGACGGCCAGGCCGATGACGACGGCATTATCCCCGGCCAATACGAGGTCGATCAGCAGGACCTGCACAAGAATGACCAGAAGGGGAAGAAGTGCCGGAAGGTCCATGAGGGGAAGTGACTTGCGCTTGTGCGGCTTGTCAATGCGGGGGTGGAAGGCTAGGCGGGGCCTTAAAGATTTCACTTGAGGAGTTAGCCATGATCCCCCGTTATAGCCGCCCGCAGGCCGCCGCCATCTGGACGCAGGAGAACAAGTACAGGATCTGGTTCGAGATCGAGGCGCTGGCCTGCGAGGGGATGGCCGAGGCGGGGTTGATCCCGCGCGAGGCGGCGGCGGTGATCCGGGAGAAAGGCGGCGCGAAACTCGCGGTGATCAATGCCGCGGATGTGGAGCGGATTGACGAGATAGAGCGCGAGACGCGCCATGATGTGATCGCGTTTTTAACCTGGCTGGCGGAGAGCGTGGGGCCGGAGAGCCGGTTCGTGCATCAGGGGCTGACCTCCTCGGATGTGTTGGACACGTGTTTGGCGGTGCAGCTGACGCAGGCGGCGGATTTGCTGCTGGCGGATATCGACGAGGTGCTGGCGGCGCTGAAGAAGCGGGCGCTGGAACACAAATATACGCTGACCATCGGCCGCAGCCATGGGATTCATGCCGAGCCGACGAGCTTCGGGCTGAAGCTGGCCGGGCATTATGCGGAGTTCGCGCGCAACCGGGAACGGCTGGTGGCGGCGCGGGCCGAGATTGCGACCTGCGCGATTTCGGGCGCGGTGGGCACGTTCGCGCATGTGGACCCGCGGGTTGAGGCGTATGTGGCTTTGAAGTTGGGGCTGGCGGTGGAGCCGGTCTCGACCCAGGTGATCCCGCGCGACCGGCATGCGGCGTTTTTCGCGGCGCTGGGGGTGATCGCCTGCGGGATAGAGCGGCTGGCGACCGAGGTGCGGCATCTGCAGCGCTCGGAAGTGCGCGAGGCGGAGGAGTTTTTCCACGCCGGGCAGAAGGGATCCTCGGCGATGCCGCATAAGCGCAATCCGGTGCTCTCGGAGAATTTATGCGGGCTGGCGCGGCTGGTGCGCGCGGCGGTGGTGCCGGCGATGGAGAATGTGGCGCTGTGGCATGAGCGCGATATCAGCCATTCCTCGGTCGAGCGCGGGATTGGGCCGGATGCCACGGTGACGCTGGATTTCGCGCTGAGCCGGCTGGCGGGGATGATGGATAAGCTCACGATCTACCCGGAGCGGATGCGCGAGAACATGGACAGCCTGGGCGGGGTTGTGCATTCGGGCGAGGTGCTGCTGGCGCTGACCAAGGCGGGGATTTTGCGCGAGGATGCCTATAAGATCGTGCAGCGCAACGCGATGGCGACCTGGACCAGGCTGGGGCAGCCGGAAGCGCGCGATTTCCGCGCCAATTTGCTGGCGGATGAAGAGGTCGCCGGGCGGGTGAGCGAAGCGCAGATCGATGCGGCGATGGCCTCCGAGATGCATCTGGGGCAGGTGGATGTGATCTTTAAGCGCGTGTTCGGGTAGAGGTTTTCCGCGTGTGTTCCATCATTCTGCGGATTGGCGCGCAAGGCGTGTTCATTGGCGCCAACCGCGATGAAATGGTGGAACGCGCGTGGGAGCCGCCGGGAGAATTCTGGCCGGGGGTGATCGCCGGGCGCGATAGGCTCGCGGGCGGCACCTGGCTGGGGATGAACCGGCATGGCGTGGCGGCGGCGGTGCTGAACCGCACCGGCACGCTGGGACCGGCGGCGGGCAAGCGCAGCCGTGGCGAATTGCCGGTGATGGCGCTGCGGGAGGCTTCGGCCGAGGCGGCGGCGCGGGTTTTGGCCGGGCTGGATGCGGGGGCTTACCGGCCGTTCAACCTGGTGGTGGCGGATGCGGCGGGCGCGTTTTTGCTGCGCGGGCTGGGCGCGGGAAAGCCCGATGTCGCGCGGCTGGGCGAGGGGGTGAGCATGATCACCTCCGGCGAGCCCAATGACGCGGCGCATCCACGGATTGCCCGGCATCTGCCGCGCTTTGCGGCGGCGGCGTTCGAGGATTGGGCGGCGCTGCTGGCGGACGCCACCGGGCCGTGGGAGAGCGCGCTGAATATTCCGCCAAAGGATGGGTTCGCCACGGTGTGTTCATCGTTGATCGCCCTGCCCTGCCCGCCCGGCAAAACGCAATGGCGGTTCGCGGCGGGGCGGCCCGATGCGGCGGCGTTTGTTGCGCTCGCCTTGTAAATTTGTTGGCCGGGGCCGCACAATGCGTTAGGCTGTATGCTTTGAGGACCGGCGGAAAATAGGGAGCCAAGACGTGATAAAAATACTGCTGCTTTTGGTGTTTATAATGGTGCTGGCGGTGCCGTTTTATAATCATGCCACGCCCGCGCTGTTCGGGTTTCCGTTTTTCTACTGGTTCCAGATCGCGCTGGTGCCGGTGGCCTCACTGCTGATCTATATCGTCTACCGGGTTGAGCACGGGGGAGAAAAATAATGGCCTATCCCGCAGCAACCTTTGTGTTTCTGGCGCTGATCGCCGTGGTGATCGTGCTGGGGTTCACCGCCGCGCGGTGGAATGCCGGGAATTTGGAGCATATCGAGGAATGGGGGTTGGGCGGGCGGCGCTTTGGCACCTGGGTTTCGTGGTTTTTGATCGGCGGAGATGCGTACACGGCCTATACGTTCATTGCGATTCCGGCGCTGATGTTCGGCGCCGGGGCGGTCGGGTTTTTCGCGCTGCCGTACACCGTGCTGATCTATCCGATTTTATACCTGGTGTTTCCGAAGCTTTGGAAAGTTGCCCATAAATACGGGTATATCACCGGGCCGGAGTTTGTGCGCGGGCGCTATGGCAACAAGCATCTGGCGCTGGCGATCGGGCTGACGGGGATTTTCGCCACCATGCCCTATATCGCGCTGCAACTCATCGGCATGCAGACGGTGATCGGCGCGCTGGGGATTACCGGGCATGTGCCGTTGATTCTGGCATTCACGGTGCTGGCGGCATTCACCTATACCTCCGGGCTGCGCGCGCCGGCGATGATCGCGATTGTGAAGGATCTGCTGATCTATCTGACCGTGATTGTCGCGGTGATTGTGATACCGGCGGAACTTGGAGGATTTGGCGCGATATTCGCCAAGATTGCGCCCGCCAAGCTGCTGCTGGCGGCACCGCCCGCGGGCAGCACCGGGGCCTACAGCGGCTATGCGACCTTGGCGCTGGGCTCGGCGATGGCGCTGTTTTTGTATCCGCATACCACGACGGGGATTCTCAGCTCCTCGGGGCCGCAGGTGATCCGGCGCAATGCGGTGCTGTTGCCGGCGTACTCGGTGATGCTCGGGCTGCTGGCGCTGGTGGGGTATATGGCGGTGGCATCGGGGGTGAAGGACATGCCGCAATTCGCCGCCGGGTTTAAGCAGTACGGCACCAGCTTCGCGGTGCCGGCACTGGTGCTGGAGGCGTTCCCCGGTTGGTTCGCAGGGGTGGCGTTTGGCGCGATCGCGATCGGCGCGCTGGTGCCTGCCGCGATCATGGCCATCGCCTCGGCGAATATTTTCACCCGCGATATTTATTCGCAGTTCATGCCGGGGAGTGTGGCCAGCGGGGAAGCCAAGGTGGCGAAGCTGTTCTCGCTGGTGATGGTGGCGGGGGCGCTGGTGTTTATTCTGGTGATCCCCACCACCTACGCGGTGCAGTTGCAGCTGCTGGGGGGCATGTGGATCATCCAGACGTTTCCGGCGATCGTGTTCTCGGTGTTCACGCGGTTTTTCAACGGCTGGGCGTTGCTGGCCGGTTGGGCCGTGGGGATCATCAGCGCGACCTGGCTGGTGGCGCTGAACCATTTCGCGGGGTCAATCTGGGCGTTTCATGTGCTGGGCTTTACGCTGCCCAGCTACATCGCGCTGGCGACGGTGCTGCTGAACGCGGTGGTGGCAGCGGTGTTGAGCCTGCCGATGAATGCGTTCTGCTCCGACCGCGCAGGCGATGAGACCCGCGCGGAGGATTATGTTTAAGCTTTGAAACGAGGCGATTCACGATTTCGGCTCGCCCGGTTGGGCGAGCCGAAAACACTCGCGCTAGAAAAACGGTCGCGCTCTAGAAAATTTTGTTGATAAGATCGTCACCGATGCCGAAACCTGCGCCGGTGACGATGGCGCGGCCGAAGCCGGAGTTGAGCAGGCCGCCGAGCAGGCCGCCCGTGTTGCCCTGCATGTTGTTCTGCTGCGGGTAGTAGCCGTTGTTCGGCTGCGGGTAGCCAGGGGGCTGGTTGCCCCAGGGCGAGGTTTGCGGCGGGAGTTGCTGGAGCTGCGGCTGTTGAGCCTGGGCCTGCTGAGCCTCGACAAAATTATGCAGCGACTGGAGCAGGTTGGAGACCTGATTCTGCTCCGCCTGGATGGCCAGGGCGATGCTTTTAAGGTCCAGGAACCATTCCCGCGCGTTGGGGTCCCCTGCCTGCGCGGCGGTTTGCAGCTTGAGCGCGAGTTGCTTGATCTCCGCGACTGTCTGCTGGGCCTGGGATTGCAGCTGGTTGTAGTTACTATCGATGGTCTGGATGTCCATAGCCCCGCTCCTTCGTTGAAACGACTATAGAACGATAAATCATCGCATACCGGGAATTTTGCAACCCCCGGTTTGCCGCCGTGGCCGGCCTATGCGCCGGCGCGAGACTGCCGGTAGGCGGCACATGCCTCGCCAAAGGCGTTGAAGAGGCGTTTGCGGTCAGGAAAATGGGTGACTTCCCATTCCGGATGCCATTGCACGGCGATGGCGAAATTTTTAGCACCTTCGATGCGCACGGCCTCGATGGTGCCGTCCGGCGCGATGCCCTCGACCACCAGCCCGGCGGCCAGCTGGTCAATCGCCTGGCCGTGGAGGGAGTTCACCTGGATTGTCTGCGCGCCGGAGATGCGGGCGAGCTCACCTGAAAGCGTGACCTCATGCCTGAGGGCGAAACGGTGTTCGCCCTCGCCGGAGCGGTGGTCCATGCGGCCGGGCTGGAGGTGGACCTCCTGAAACAAGGTGCCGCCGAGGGCGACGTTGATCTCCTGCATGCCACGGCAGATGCCCAGCACGGGGATGCCGCGATCCAGCGCGGCAAGGATGAGGGGGATGGTGGTGGCGTCACGCTCGGGGTCGTGCGCGCCGGGGGTGGCGTCAAAATCGGCGCCGTAGCGCAGCGGCGCCACGTTGGAGGGGCTGCCGTTGAACATGATGCCGTCAAGGCGGTCGAGCAGAGCGCACATCTGCTCACCCTCGGGCGGGATGAGGATGGGGATGGCGTTGGCGGCGGCAATGAGCGAGGCGCCGTAGCGCGCCGGGGTGGCGTGCTGGACGTAACCGGCGACGAGTTTGGTGCAAGCGGGAATGCCGATAATGCTCTGGGTCATGTTCTTTTTAACTCTCCGTTGGAGAAAAGCTTAAACTGGGGCGCAGGGCGGCGGCAAGCATCACGGCGGCGGCGCATACCAGCATCGCGGCGGCCATGGGTCTGGCTGTGCCGTCAGCCAGCACGCCCATGAGCAGGCCGGTGATGGCGCCGCCGATGAACTGCATGGTGCCGAGCAGGGCCGAGGCGCTGCCGGCATGGGCCTGATGGCGCGAGAGGGCGCCAACCAGCGAGCAGGGCAGCAACAGGCCGAAGCCGAGCTCGGAGAAGGCGAGCATGCCGGCCAGCGGATAAGGGCCGTGCGGGTACCAGGCCATGATGGCCAGGCCGAAGCAGCCGATGAGCAGGACGGTGCCCGCGATGGTGATGACCCGCGCGACGCCAAAGCGTGTGACCAGCGCGGGGTTGAGCTGGTTGAAGCCGATGTAGGCGAAGGAATTGACGCCGAACAGGGCGGCGTAGCCGGTGGAGTTCCAGCCGTATTCGTTGATGAACACCTGGGGTGTGGCGGCGAGATAGGCGAACAGCGCCGCCGAGGTGAAGGCGGCGACGCAGGCATGGGTGAGGAAGGCGCGTTCGCGGAAAATGGTGCCGTAGCGCATCAGCACGGGGATGAGGCCAAGGCGGGTACGGCGCGAGAGGGGCAAGGTGTCTGGCAAGAAGAACCAGATGGCGGCGAGCGCTATCACGCCGTAAAGCGTGCAGATGGCGAAAATGATCCGCCAGCTGGCGAACATGACGCAAAGCGAGCCGAGCATGGGCGCGGCGATGGGGGCGACGCCCATGACAAGCATAAGTTTGGAATACAGCTTGGCGGCGGCTGGGCCGTCTGCCAGGTCGCGCACCATGGCGCGCGGGATGACGACGCCCGCCGAGGCGCCAAGCGCCGTGAGGAAGCGGAAGATGATGAAGCTCTCGACATTCCAGCTAAGCCAGCAACCGGCGCTCGCGATGGTGTAGATGATGAGCCCCGCCAGCAGCGGGGTGCGCCGGCCGATGCGGTCCGCCAGGGCGCCCTGGGTCATCTGGCCGATGGCGAGGCCGATGAAATAGGCGGCAAGGGAGTATTGCGGCGCCGCGGGGTTTTGCAGGTCTCGCGCGATGGCGGGGAAGGCCGGGAGGTACATGTCTGTCGAGACGGGGCCGACAGCAATGAGGAAACCCAGCAGAAGCGGAAGTTTTTTATTATCGATGAGCCGGGGCATGGTTGAAGTTTAAACAGCCCGCGCATGCGCCGGAACCCCCCGAATCTGCAACCGAGACCTGAATTGACGCTTCCCGGTTTAAATTTCCGGGGCTTTGTTGTAGGCCATGGGCCATGGCACGCACATCTGAACTGAGCAGAAAGACTTCTGAAACCGATATTACGGTCAAGCTGGACCTTGATGGCACCGGCAGGACCGCCATTGCCACCGGGGTCGGGTTCTTCGACCATATGCTGACGGCGTTTGGCCGGCATGGGTTGTTCGATCTGAACATCCACGCGGTGGGGGATCTGCATATCGACGCGCACCACACGGTTGAGGATGTGGGCATCGTGCTCGGGCAGGCGCTGGCCTCGGCGCTGGATGTGAAACGCGGCATCAACCGTTTTGGCCAGGCCTGCGTGCCGATGGACGAGGCGCTGGTGGAGGCGGTGGTGGATTTGTCCGGGCGGCCGTTCATCGCCTGGGGGGTGAATTTTGAGCGGCCGATGCTGGGCGGCATGGACACGCAGCTGGTCGAGGAGTTTTTCCGCGCGCTGGCGGGGAACGGGCTGTTCAACCTGCATGTGCGCCAGCTGGCGGGGGTGAATGCGCATCACGTCGCGGAGGCTACGTTCAAGGCCGTGGCGCGGGCGTTGAAGATGGCGGTGGCGATCGAGCCGCGCGCGGCGGGGGAAATTCCCTCGACCAAGGGCGTGATCTAAGGCCCATGCTCGTCACGGTTATCGATTATAACAGCGGAAATCTGGCGTCAGCGGCGCGGGGACTCGTACTGGCGGCGGCGCAGCGCGGCATAAAGGCTGATGTGCGCATTACCGCCGACCCGGATGTGGTGGCGCGCGCGGAGCGGATTGTGCTGCCCGGCCAGGGGGCGTTCGCCGATTGCGCGGCCGGGCTGGCGGGGGTGGACGGGCTGAAGGAGGCAATGTTCGCGCGCGTGGACGCGGGGGCACCGTTTCTGGGCATTTGCGTTGGCATGCAGCTGATGGCCGCGCGCGGGCTGGAGCATGAGGTGACGCCGGGTTTCGGCTGGGTGCAAGGCGAGATACGGGCGCTGCACGCGCCGGGGCTGCGCCTGCCGCACATGGGCTGGAACGAGCTGGCGTTCGAGCCGGGGTCGCATAAATTGCTGGAGGGCCTGCAGCCGGGCGACCATGCGTATTTCGTGCATTCCTACGCGCTGGCCGGGGCCAGCCCGGCGCAACTGCTGGCCACGGCCGATTACGGCGGGCCGGTGGTGGCGATGGTGGCGCATGGCAACCGGGCGGGGACGCAGTTCCATGCCGAAAAGAGCCAGCAGGTGGGTTTGCGGATTCTGGGCAACTTCCTGGAATGGTCGCCTTAAACTGGTATCTTCACGCCAAATGGCTTGATTACGCGGGCCGCACGCGCGAATAGGCAGCGGTGAAACAAGATATGCACTCTCCGGCCACGCTGCTGGCCGAACGTCTGGAACGCTTCGAGGATGAGGCGGACGTGCACGCGCTGGCCGAGGCCACGATCGCGGCGATTCTCAATGGCGGCGGGTTTGGCTGGGTGAAGCCGCCGAAGGCCAGCGTGGTTGAGCAATATTTCAAAGGTGTGGCGCTGGTGCCCGAGCGCGAGCTGATCGTGGGGCGGATCGACGGCGTGATTTACGGCGCGGTCCAGCTGGTGCGGCCCTCGCGCAACAACGAGGCGCAGGCGTTTTCCGCCACGCTGATGCATCATTTCGTGGCGCCCTATGCCCGCGGGCACGGGCTGGCGCGGCTGATGCTGCTCTGCGCCGAGGATTATGCGTTCAAATTGGGGTATCAGGTGTTAAACCTGGATGTGCGCGAGACGCAGACCGGGGCGATTTCGCTCTATGAGGCTTGCGGGTTCACGCGCTGGGGGACGCATCCGGCCTATGCGCGGGTGAAAGGGGCCACGGTGGCGGGACATTTTTATTATAAGAGGCTGGGCAAATGACCTTAACCCTGTATCCGGCGATCGACCTGAAGGATGGCGCCTGCGTGCGGTTGCAGCGCGGTGAGATGGACCAGGCGACGGTTTATGGGAACGATCCGGCAGCGCAGGCCGCGGCCTGGGCGGCGGCGGGCTTCGGCTGGGTGCATGTGGTGGATTTGAACGGCGCGTTTGCCGGCCGGCCGGTGAACGGCGCGGCAGTGAGAGCGATTCTGGCGGCCGTGCAGGTGCCGGTGCAGCTGGGCGGGGGGATCAGGGATCTGGCGGGGATCGAGACCTGGCTGGCCGCCGGGGTTACCCGGGTGATTCTAGGCAGCGCGGCGGCGAAAAACCCGGCGCTGGTGTTTGAGGCATGCCAAAAATTTCCGGGGCGGATTGTGGTTGGCATCGACGCCAAGGCGGGGATGGTGGCAACCGAGGGCTGGGCTGAGACATCGAACCTGCGGGCGGCGGATTTGGCGGTGCGGCTGCAGGATGCGGGGATCGCGGGCATTATCTATACCGATATCGCGCGTGACGGGATGAAGACCGGGTTGAACCTGGAGGAGACGGCGGCGCTGGCCGATGCGGTGAATGTGCCGGTGATCGCCTCGGGCGGAGTCGCCGGAGTCGCCGATATTCTGGCGCTGAAGGCGGCGGCGCGGCAAAGCCCCAATCTGAACGGCGCGATTCTTGGACGCGCTCTCTACGACGGCAGCCTGAAACCCGCCGAGGCGCTGGCCGCATGCTGAAGCTGCGCGTGATCCCCTGCCTGGATGTGAAGGACGGGCGCGTGGTGAAGGGCGTTAACTTCGTCTCGCTGCGCGATGCCGGAGACCCGGTGGAGCAGGCGGTGGTGTATGATGCCGCCGGGGCCGATGAGCTGACGTTTCTGGACATTACCGCAAGCTCCGACAACCGCGATACGATCCTCGATGTGGTCTCGCGCACGGCCGAGAAGGTGTTTCTGCCGCTCACCGTGGGCGGGGGAATACGCAGCACCGGGGATATGCGCCGGCTGCTGCTGGCGGGGGCGGATAAATGCAGCATCAATTCAGCCGCGATCAGCCGTCCGGCGCTGGTGGCGGAGGCCGCGCAGAAATTCGGCAGCCAGTGCGTGGTGGTGGCGATTGATGCGCGCCAGTCAGCCCCCGGAAAATGGGAGGTGTTCTCGCACGGCGGGCGGACCAACACGGGGCTGGATGTGATTGAGTGGGCGAAGCAGATGGAAAGCCTGGGAGCGGGGGAGATTCTGCTGACCTCGATGGACCGCGACGGCACCGGCAAAGGGTTTGACCTGGAGTTGCTGCGGCGCATCTGCGCGGCGGTACGCCTGCCGGTGATCGCCTCCGGCGGGGTGGGGACGCTGCAGCACTTCGTGGAAGGCGCGCAGGCCGGGGCGACCGGGCTGCTGGCCGCCAGCGTATTCCACTTTGGCCAGTTCACCATTGCTCAGGTTAAGGAAGCCCTGGCCGCGGCAGGCTTGCCGGTGCGCCTGCCCCGCGCGATACTCAACACCTAAGAGGAGTCGCAAAAACCACCGATGGCCAAGAAGATCGCCAAATCCCCCGCCGCCGCGCCGAAGAAGAAACGGGCGTCGCGCGCCAGCACCGTGACCATGCCGCCGCCGCTGGATGCGCCGGATGCGCGCGTGCTGGACCGGCTGTGGGCAACGGTGCTCTCGCGCAAGGATGCCAGCCCCTCCGAGAGCCATTCGGCCAGGCTGCTGGCACGCGGGACCGCGAAAATCGCCCAGAAATTCGGCGAAGAGGCGGTGGAATGCGTGATCGAGGCGGTGGCCGGGCATAAGCCTTCGCTGATCGCCGAGAGCGCGGATGTTTTGTATCATCTGCTGGTTTTATGGGTGGATGCGGGGCTGCGGCCTGAGCACATTTGGGCGGAGCTGAGCCGGCGCGAAGGGTTGAGCGGGATCGCGGAGAAAGCCGCGCGCAAGCCGCTGGCGGCGGATGGCTTGCCGACAAAAAAAATCCCGTAAAAGGCGCGGAAAACCGGTATGATGGGTTTCCTGAGATAAAAATTACATTATGGAGGTGGTATGACCTATGACCCCACAAATGTTTTTGCCCTGATTTTGCGCGGCGAGATACCTTGCGAAAAACTCTATGAAGACGAATTCGCGCTGGCGTTTCCAGATATCCGGCCAGCCGCGCCCTGCCATGTGCTGGTGATCCCCAAGGGGGCGTATGTCTCCAGCGCCGATTTTTGCGCCCAGGCCAGCCCGGAAGAGATCACCGGATTTTTCCGTGCCGTGGCGCTGGTGGCCAAGCGGCTGGGCGTTGAGGAGAGCGGCTACCGGCTGCTTGCCAATGCGGGGCCGGACAGCCACCAGGAAGTGCCGCATTTCCATGTGCATATTCTCGGCGGACGCAAACTCGGACCTTTGCTGACCCCGGCATGACGCCCCCGCTCTCGTCCGCGCCAAAGGGTTCGGCCTGGGAGGTGCTGCGGGCTTTCCTGGTGCTGGGGCTGACCTCGTTTGGCGGGCCGATGGCGCATTTTGGCTACTTCCGCCGGGAGTTCGTGGAAAACCGCCAATGGCTGAGCGAGCATGACTATTCGGGGCTGCTGGCGCTGTGCCAGTTTCTGCCGGGGCCGTCCTCCAGTCAGACGGGATTCTGCATAGGGCTTAAGCGGGCCGGATGGCGGGGCGGGCTGGCTGCCTGGGCGGGCTTCAGCCTGCCATCGGCCGCGCTGATGCTGGCGCTGGCCTACTGGATGAACATTTTCCAGAACCTGCCGATGGCGCGCGGGGCGCTGCACGGATTGCAGCTGGCGGCCGTCGCGGTGGTGGCGCAGGCTTTGTATGCGATGGCGCGCAGCTTGTGCCCGGATACGCCGCGCCGGGCGCTCGCGCTGCTGGCGGCGGCGATTTTGGGGCTGCAACCAGGTACGTCAGGGCAGATTCTGGTACTGGTGATCGGCGCGGTGATCGGCGGCGTGGCCCTGGAGCAGGAAGAGACGGTGAACGCCGCGCGGGGGGCGGGCCTGTCGATGCGGGCGCATCGCGCCGCGCTTGGGTGCATGCTGGTGTTTCTGCTGCTCCTGCTGCTGGCGTTTTTGGCGCCCCCAAGTGGCGCGCTGGCGCTGTTCGGGGCGTTTTACCAGACCGGAGCGCTGGTGTTCGGCGGCGGGCATGTGGTGTTGCCGCTGTTGCGCGATTCGGTGGTGATGCCAGGTTGGATTTCGCAGCAATGGTTCCTCGCCGGTTATGGCGCGGCGCAAGCGGTGCCGGGGCCGCTGTTCAGCGTGGCGGCGTTTTTGGGCGCGATGGCCAGCGGCGGACCCGGCGGCATATGGGGGGCGGCGATTGCCACCCTGGCGATTTTTATGCCGGGCCTGCTGATTGTGGCGGCCACCCTGCCCTATTGGGAGGTTTTGCGCAGCCGCCGGTGGGTGGCTACGGCGATGATGGGGGTGAATGCCGCCGTGGTCGGGCTGCTGGGGGCTGC
>JAJZCG010000071.1 GCA_021846225.1 Pseudomonadota bacterium
GTGCCGTACAGCGTGTCAGGGTATACATAGGTGGAGCCGCCGTTCTCCGAAGTCCAGGCGACCTGCGCCAGATATTCCAGGTTTACCTGATGGCAGATGCCGGTATCGGGCGGCACGACGCGGAAATTGTCAAACGCCTCCTGGCCCCAGCGCAGGAAGCGGTAGCGCTCGCCGTTGCGGTCGAATTCCATGGCGATGTTCTTATCCAGCGCATCGGCCGAACCGGCGTAATCCACCATCACGGAGTGGTCGATCACCAGATCCACCGGCACCAGCGGGTTCACCTTCTCCGGCTTGCCGCCCAGGCGCAGGATGCCGTCGCGCATCGCCGCGAGGTCCACCACGCCGGGTACGCCGGTGAAATCCTGCATCAGGATGCGCGCGGGCTTGAAGGGCACTTCCTTAGCCGAGGAGGCTTTCTCCAGCCAGCCGATGACCGCCTTGGCGTCATCCACCGTGTAGCTGCCGCCGTTCTCGAAGCGCAGCACGTTCTCCAGCAGCACTTTTAAGGTTTTGGGCAGCCGGGAGATGTCCCCCAGGGCCGCGGCCGCGGCCGCCAGCGAGAAATACTTATATTCCTTACCCTCGATGGTGAGGCTTTTCAGGGTTTTCAGGCTGTCGTGGCCGATGGCTGTCATGGTAAATTGACCCTTTCTGATATACGGCTTGCGATTTGTGACGGCTTAAACCATAGCCGTGCCACCGCGTCCATTCATGGGTTAAGGATTTTCGCCCCTGCTCACAGCCTCCAATCTGTCAGTCTTTCGTGGTGAACGGCTGGTGCTCACCAATGTCAGCTTTTCGCTCTCCGCGGGCGGAATCCTTGTGTTGCGCGGCGCAAACGGCGCCGGCAAATCCACCCTGCTGCGCGCTCTGGCGGGGCTTACGCCGCTGGCTGCCGGTGTGCTGAAATGGGACGGTGAAGATGCGCTGCACGATCTGCCCAGCCATGCAAAACGCATCGCCTGGCTCGGACACCTGGACGCGGTAAAGCCCGCCCTCACCGCTGCCGAGCATGTGCCGCTGGCGGCACTCGCGCCTGTGGGGCTTACCGCCTATGCCAATTTGCCCGCCCGCCTGCTCTCCGCCGGGCAAAAGCGCCGCCTGGCGATCGCGCGTGTCGCCGCCGCGGGCAAACCCCTCTGGCTGCTCGATGAACCCACCACCGGACTCGACTCCGCCTCCCTCACCCGGTTCGCCGCTTTGTGCGAGTCCCACCGGCAAGGCGGCGGCATGATCATCGCCAGCACGCACACCCCCCTGGAATTAACCGGCGTATCGGTGCTGAGCCTATGAAAACCCTGATCCTGCGCGAGCTGAAACTCTCCCTGCGCCACGGCGCGGACACCACCGCCTCGCTACTTTTCTTCATCATCGCCGGCACGCTGTTTCCCTTCGCGCTCGGCCCCGGCCCCACCACGCTGGCCGCTATCGCGGCCGGCATCGTCTGGGTCTGCGCCCTGCTCGCCGCCCTTTTGCCGCTGGACCGCCTCTTCGGCGCCGATTTCGAGGACGGCACGCTCGACCTGCTGCTGCTCTCCGGCCTGCCCGCCTACGGCGTCGCCTTCGCCAAAATGGTCATCCACTGGCTGACCACCGGCCTGCCGCTCCTGCTCATCGCAGCCCCGCTCGCCATCATGCTGCGCATGCCAGCTGCGCGCGTGCCCCTGCTGCTGCTCACGCTGCTGCCTGGCACCATGCTGCTCTCGCTGCTCGGCACACTTGCCGCCGCCATCACCCTGGGCGCACGCCGCGCCGCGGTGCTCATGCCGCTCATCACCCTGCCGCTGATGATCCCGGCGCTAATCTTCGGCGCCGCCGCCATCACCTCACCACACCCTGCCGCGGCGCTCTACATGCTGGCGGCCATGCTCTGCGCCGCCTTGCCGCTGGCGCCGCTGGGCGCAGGCGCGGCGCTGAAAGCCGCCGCCGAATAGCCTTGCGTGCGATCGTTTAAGGTTCGCTCAACCGCGCGCGCCCTAAACGTGAAAACTCTCGCCGCAGCCGCAACGGCCCTTTTCGTTGGGGTTCTCAAAGGTGAACCCGGCGGTCAACTTATCCACCTTGTAGTCCATCGTCGTGCCGATCAAAAACAGCGTCGCCTTGCGGTCCACCAGAACCGTCAGCCCATGGCTCACCACCACCTCGTCCTGCGCCACTGGGGCTTCCACCCACGCCATCTCGTAGGACATCCCCGAGCAGCCCTTGGTTGAAACCGCGATACGCAGCAGCTTGCCCGCCTCGCCGCCATCATAAAGCGCCTTCAGCCGCGCCGCCGCCGCCTCGGTCAGCTGCATCAACGGCGGCATCGCCCGGCGGGTTCTTGCCTCGATTGTCGTCGTGCTCATACGCGCCTCCTTCAAAACATGTTCAACGAAAGACGTGCATCCTCGCTCATCCGGCTCTGGTCCCACGGTGGATCCCACACAGTATCCACCACGACATTTCCAACCCCCTCCACCGCGGCGATGGCATCATGCACCGCCTCGGGCAATTCCTGCGCCGCCGGGCAGCCGGGCGCGGTCAGCGTCATCTCCACGCGCACATCGCCGTTCTGCGCCAGCTCAACTGCGTAAATAAGCCCAAGTTCATAGATATTTACGGGGATTTCCGGATCAAACACGGTGGAGATCGCCGCGATCACCGCCTCCTCCGAGACCACCGCCTTCGTCTCACCATCGGGTGTCCAACTCGTCACCGGGACCATTTTCGCCTCATCCATGTAACTGCCCCTCCTTGAGAGCTTCCTCAAGCGCCGCCCATGGCAGGGTCGCGCAGCGTATCCGCGCGCGATACTGCGCCACACCCGCCAGCGCGTTCAAATCGCCAAGCGCCGGATTTTCCATGCCGCTGGTTACAACTTCCTCAAACGCCCCGCGCATCGCCGCCATCTGCGCCGGGCTCTTCCCCGCCACCGCCTGCGCCATCAAATCCGCGCTCGCGGTCAATATCGCGCAGCCATGCGCCTCATGGCGCACCACGCCGCCACGCTGCCAGAACACCTGCACCCGATCGCCGCACATCGCATTCTCGCCCTGGCCTTGCGCGTCGAACACTTCCGGCCGGCCGCCAAAGCGCGGCGCCTTGCTGCGCTCCACGATCAATGCCCGATAAAGTTCCTGCGCTGTGCTGCTCATTTGAATATCTGCTTAATACGCGCCAGCCCTTCGCCCAGCGCGTCGATTTCCTCAACCGTCGTGTACAACGCGAAAGACGCCCGCGCCGCCGCACTCACACCCATCCGGCCCATCAGCGGCTCGGCGCAATGGCGCCCCGCCCGCACCGCAATCCCCTGCCGGTCCAGCAGCGTCGCGATGTCATGCGCATGCGCATCCTCCATGGTGAATGTCAGCACGCCGCCACGGTCCTGCGCCGAACCCAGCACCCGCAAACCCTCAATCCCGGCCAGCATCTTCAGCCCATACGCGGTCAGCTCACGCTCATGCGCCGCAATCGCATCAAGGCCGATCGCCTGCACATAATCAATCGCCGCGCCCAGCCCTATCGTCTCAATAATCGCAGGCGTCCCCGCCTCAAAGCGGTGCGGCGGCGGCGCCCAGGTGGCACGCTCATAAGAGACGGAGTCAATCATCTCCCCGCCCGCCAGAAACGGCGGCATCGCCTCCAGAATTTCGCGCTTTGCATACAACACGCCAATGCCCGTGGGGCCGTAAAGCTTGTGCCCGGAAAACACATAGAAATCCACATCAAGCGCCTGCACATCAACCGCGCGATGCACAATCGCCTGGCATCCATCGAGCAAAACCTTCGCCCCGCGCGCATGCGCGAACGCCACCAGCCGTTCCGCCGGCGTATAGCTCCCCAGCACGTTGGACATATGCGTAATCGCCAGCAACTTCACCTTGCCATCAGCAAACTGCGCCTCGAGAGATTCCCAATCAAGCTCGCCAGAATCGGTGATCTTCGCAATCCGCAGCTCCACGCCATGGGCGTCGCGCAATATCTGCCACGGCACCAGATTCGCATGGTGCTCCATCTGCGAGACCACAACAGCATCGCCCGGCCGCAACGCGGTGCGGCCATAGCTGTACGCCACCAGATTGATGGACTCCGTCGCATTGCGCGTGAAAACAATTTCCTCACGCGCCCGCGCGTTCAAAAATGCAGCCACCTTGTCGCGCGCCGCCTCATACGCATCAGACGTGCGCTCAGACATCCAATGCAACCCCCGATGCACATTGGCGTATTGCAACTCCATCACACGCACCATCGCGTCGATCACCACGCGCGGTTTCTGCGCCGAGGCCGCGGAATCCAGAAACACCAGCTTCCTGCCATGCACCTGCTGCGTCAGGATTGGAAAATCCTTGCGGATTTCAGAAACGTTGAAAGCACGTGTACTCATTTCCCGGTCCACCACGTCTCAATCGCCGCCTCGAACAACGCGTGCGCCCCCGCATGCGTCACCGGCTCCAGCGCCTCGGTCAAAAACGCGCGAATCAACATCGCGCGCGCCGTATCCTCGGGAATTCCCCGGCTGCGCAGATAAAACACCTGCTCTTCATCAAGCGCGCCGATGGTGGCGCCATGGCTGCATTTCACGTCATCGGCAAAAATCTGCAATTCGGGTTTTATATCCATCTCCGCCGCAGGCGAGAGCAGCAGCGCCTGGCTCATCTGGTAGCCATCGGTTTTCTGCGCCACGCGGTCCACTTCGATGCGTCCCTGAAAAACCCCGCGCGCGGCATCGGACAAAACCGATTTCACCGTCTGGCGCGAGCTGCAATCAGGCGCCTTATGGCGCACCACGGAAGTGAAATCCCCATGCTGCGACCCCCCCAGAAGCTGCGCCGCGTTCAAATGCGTGTGCGCCTTCGCGCCCGTGAGTTCCACATGAAATTCAGCGCGTGAAAGCTTCGCACCCATCACGGCGGTGAAGCTCTCATAAGCCGCATCTGCGGCGGCCGCGGCACGGATCGTCGCGAGATGAAACGCCTCCCGGCTTTCATTTTGCAACCGGTAATGCGCCAAGCGCGCACCTTGTGCGAGCACGATATCCGTCACCGGATTATGCCAGTAAACGCCTTCACCTTTTATAACCTCAAGCAGCGTCAACGTGGCACCGGCCCCGAGTGAAATCCGGTGGCGCGGATGCAACGCGCCGCCATTGGCATAAGAGATCAGCAGCACAACCCCCGCATCAACCCCGGCGGGTATCTCCAGCGTCAACCCATCCTGCGCATGTTGCGCGTTGATCAACGCCAGCGGCAGATCAGACTCTTCAGTCACCGTGGCAAAACCATGCGCGAACATCAACGTGGAGGATGCCGCGGCATCGAACCGCCCGTTCACAAACACCAAGCGCGGCACGCCGATATCGGGCAGATCATCCGGAAGAGGCGCCGCCGGCGCCTCGGCAAAACTCATGGCATCCAGCGGGCGCAAATCCGTATAGCGCCAAGCCTCAAGGCTGCGGGTGGGAAGTGCCGTCATGGCTCAGGCCGCTTCCAGCCCGGCATAGCCACGGGCTTCCAGTTCCAACGCGAGTTCCGGCCCGCCAGAGCGCACAATTTTTCCCGCCGCCAGAACATGCACCCTGTCGGGCACGATATAATCCAGAAGCCGTTGATAATGCGTAATCACCAGAGCCGAAAATACCGGGCTGCGCAGCGCATTCACCCCCTCGGCGACAATTTTAAGCGCATCGATATCCAGCCCGGAATCCGTCTCATCGAGAATCGCCAGGCCCGGCCGCAACAGCGCCATCTGCAAAACCTCATTGCGCTTCTTCTCGCCGCCAGAAAACCCGACGTTCACGTTGCGCTTGAGCATATCATCCTGCATTGAGAGATTCTTCAAGGCTGCCCGCGCAAGTTTCAAAAACGCCACGGCATCAAGCTCCGCCTCGCCGCGCGCGCGCCGCACCGCATTCAGCGCCGTGCGCAAAAAATTCGCATTGCCCACGCCAGGCAGCTCCACCGGATACTGAAACGCGAGGAACATCCCCGCGGCAGCCCGCGCCTCCGGCGCCAGCGCCAGAATGTCCTGGCCGTTATAAATCGCCTCGCCGCCCGTCACCTCATAGCCCTCGCGGCCGGAGAGCACATAGGAGAGCGTTGATTTTCCAGCGCCGTTCGGCCCCATGATGGCGTGAATCTCACCATCCGGCACGATCAGGTTCACGCCCCGCAGAATTTCCTTATCGCCAATCCGCGCCGACAAATTTTTAATCTCAAGCATATTAACCAACCGATCCTTCAAGCGACACAGCCAGGAGTTTCTGCGCTTCGACAGCAAATTCCATTGGCAATTCCTTCAACACATCCTTGCAGAAACCATTCACGATCAACCCCACGGCATCCTCTTCCGACAACCCCCGCGAGCGGCAATAAAACAGCTGATCCTCCGCGATCTTCGATGTCGTGGCCTCATGCTCCACCTTGGCCGAGGCATTCCGGCTTTCGATATAGGGCACCGTATGCGCGCCGCACTGGTCGCCTATCAGCAGTGAATCGCATTGCGTGTAATTGCGCGCGCCGGAGGCATTGGGCATGATCTTCACCAGCCCGCGATAGGTGTTGTTGGAATGGCCAGCCGAAATTCCCTTGGAGATGATCGTGCTCGTCGTGTTTTTGCCGATATGAATCATCTTCGTGCCGGTGTCGGCCTGCTGATGATTATGCGTCATCGCGACCGAATAAAATTCCCCCACGGAGCCGTCGCCTTGCAGGATGCAGGAGGGGTATTTCCACGTAATGGCCGAACCGGTTTCCACCTGTGTCCAGGAGATTTTTGAATTCCTGCCACGGCACGCGCCGCGTTTGGTAACAAAATTATAAATACCGCCCTTGCCCTGCGCATCACCCGGATACCAGTTCTGCACCGTGGAATATTTGATCTTCGCATCATCCATGGCGACAAGCTCCACCACCGCCGCGTGCAGCTGGTTCTCATCGCGCATCGGTGCGGTGCAGCCCTCCAGATAGGAAACGCTGGCGCCTTCCTCAGCAATAATCAGCGTGCGTTCAAACTGCCCGGTATTGCGTGCGTTAATGCGAAAATAGGTGGAAAGCTCCATCGGGCAGCGCACCCCCTTGGGGATGTACACAAAGCTGCCATCGGAAAATACCGCTGAATTCAACGCCGCGAAATAATTATCGCCATACGGCACCACACTACCCAGATATTTACGCACCAGCTCCGGGTGCTCGCGCACCGCCTCGGAAATCGGGCAGAAAATCACACCTGATTTTGCAAGTGTCTCGCGAAACGTGGTCGCCACGGAAACCGAATCGAAAACGGCATCCACCGCCACGCCCGCCAGCGCCGCGCGCTCGTTCAGTGGAATGCCGAGCTTCTCATACATGTTCAAAAGTGCTGGGTCGACCTCATCAAGCGACTTGGGCGCCGGCGCGGCGGGGGCTGCGTAGTAATACAGTTCATCATAGGCAATCGGCGGATGCTCAACGCGCGCCCAATGCGGTTCTTCCAGCTTCTGCCACAGTGCGAACGCTTTCAGCCGCCAGGCAAGCAACCAGTCCGGCTCACCTTTTTTGGCCGAAATCAGCCGCACGATCTCCTCGTTCAGCCCCTTGGGAAATTCTTCCATCGCGATCTCGGTGGTAAATCCATATTTATACTTTTCAACCGAAAGAGCCTCGACCGTATCGCGGGTTTCAACAGTGGCAGACATCACACAACCTCATTCATGGGCGCTACGACAGGCAAGCGGAACGCGGTGGGAATGCTCGCGGCTTCCATATCCGCAAGGGAAATCCGGCTCAACGCCGAGCGGATTGCATCATTCACCGGGTCCCAGCGTCCGGCCACGGGGCAAAGCGACTGGCTCTCGCAACCCGATGCGCCGTCCACGCAAGAGGTCAGCGCAATCGGCCCGTCAATGGCCATGATGACCTCCGAGACGGCAATTTCATTCAGCGGCCGCCCCAGGCGATAGCCGCCGCGGGCCCCGCGGGAGGAAATGACCAGCCCATGCCCGGCCAGCGCCTTCAGCACCTTGGCCACGGTCGGCTCAGGCACGCCAATGGCTGCGGCAATACCCGGCGAGGTTTCAACGCAATCGGCGGCACTCAACCGAACCAGCGCCACCACGGCATAATCGGTCAAACGGGACAATTTTAACATATGCGCTCCGATAGTGGACCTAAGCGGTCCTGATTGGCAAATGGGCCATGACACGCCCCTCGTCAAGCCATATCGGCACAGAATGAAACACGAATTGATGCCCCGGCCTTTGACAGGGAGCACATGCGGACGCTACCGGCTGAAGAAGGTTTTCGGAGTAGCGAATCATGTGTGGAATCGTGGGTGTTGTGGGTCTGGCGCCGGCGGCGCCTCTGCTTCTGGATGGTCTGCGCCGGCTGGAATATCGCGGATATGACAGCGCCGGCATCGCGACTCTTGTGAACGGACAGATCGAGCGCCGCCGCGCCGAGGGCAAGCTGGCCCAGCTCGCCGCCGCGCTGGAGCGCCTGCCCCTGGCGGGATGCACCGGCATCGGCCACACCCGCTGGGCAACTCATGGCGCACCGACCGAGGCCAACGCCCACCCGCACGGCACCGCGCGCGTCGCGGTGGTGCATAACGGCATCATCGAGAACCATTTGCTGCTCCGCGCCGAACTTGAGGCCAAGGGCCAAGTTTTTTGCTCCGAGACCGATACCGAGACGGTGGCGCAACTGCTGGACCTGCTGCTGGCGGAGGGGATGAGCCCGGTTGAGGCGGCCAAGGCGGCGTTCGCGCGGCTGGAGGGGGCTTATGCCCTGGCGTTGATTTTCGCGGGGCACCCTGAGCTGATCATCGGCGCGCAGCGCGGCGCGCCGCTGGCGGTGGGCTACGGGGCGCAGGAGATGTACCTGGGTTCCGACGCGCTGGCCCTGGCGCCGCTGACGCGCCAGATCGCGTATCTCGAAGATGGCGACTGGGTAGTGGTGACACGCGAAAAAGCGGTGTTTTTTGATGCCAGCGGCCAGGAGATCACGCGGGAGAAAAAACTCACTAACCTCACCGGGGCAGCCATCGGCAAGGGTAACTTCCGCCATTTCATGGAAAAGGAACTGCACGAACACCCGGTGGTGATCGGCGACGTGCTGCACCGGATGATCGACGCCGCCACCCGCATGCCGGTGCTGCCCGCCTTGCCTTTCGATCTGGCCGGCGTGCCGCGCATCACCTTCAGCGCCTGCGGTTCGGCGTATTATGCAGGGCTGACCGGCAAGTTCTGGCTGGAGAGCCTGGGCCGGCTGCCCATGGATGCCGATGTAGCGTCGGAATTCCGCTACCGCGCGCCGCCGCTGCCCGAGGGTGGGCTGGGGTTGCTGGTCAGCCAGTCCGGCGAGACGGCGGATACGCTGGCGGCGCTGCGCTATATGCGTGCCGAGGGGCAGAAGATCCTGACCATTCTCAATGTGCCCGAGAGCACCATGGCGCGCGAGTCCGACGCCATGCTGGAGACCATGGCCGGGCCGGAGATCGGGGTTGCCAGCACCAAAGCCTTTACCGCGCAGCTGACCGTGATGGCGGTGTTCGCGCTTGCGGTGGCGCGCGCGCGCGCCACCCTGGCGGATGCCGAGATTGCCCGGCTGTGCGATGCGCTGCTGGAAATTCCCGCCAAGGCGGCGGAGATTCTGGCCAATGAGGCGCAGATACGGCGTTTGGCGCCGCGGATCGCCGAGGCGGCGGATGTGCTGTATCTGGGCCGGGGGGCGTGTTTCCCCATTGCGCTCGAAGGCGCGCTGAAACTGAAAGAGACCAGCTATATTCACGCGGAAGGCTATGCCGCCGGTGAGTTGAAGCATGGGCCGATCGCGCTGATCGACAAATCGGTGCCGGTGATCGCGATTTGCCCGTCCGGGCCGTTGTTTGAGAAAACGGCGTCCAACCTGCAGGAGGTCGCGGCGCGGGGGGGGCAGGTTATTGTGTTCTCCGATGCCGCGGGGGCCGCGAAGTTGCAGGGCATTGCGGCGGAGACGCTGATTCTGCCGGAGATCGATCCGTTCGCGGCGCCTATTTTATATGCGATTCCGGTGCAGATGCTGGCGTATCATGTCGCGGTGATGAAGGGCACGGATGTGGACCAGCCGCGCAATCTGGCGAAGTCGGTGACCGTGGAATAGGCGCGCTCCACGTGGAGCGATTATGAGAATCGCTCCACAAGCGCTTGATAATAAAGTTTAATTTTTTTCTTGCACCCCAATTTGTGCGGGTTTGGTGCGAAAAAACAACGATCAGCGCTTCAACAGCGACCAGTAGACCGGTTGGCGGCCGGCCAGGATGGCCTTGGCCTCGTAGCGGGTTGGCGGCCAGCCTTGCGGCCGGGTGGTGGCGCGGGTGACGGTGAAGGCGCTTTGGGCGGCTAAAACTTCATCGGTCCAGTCTTGATAAGTGGGATCATCCGAGGCGATGCGCCATTCACCACCCGGTTTGAGCACGCGGGCGGCCTCGGCCAGCAGCTCCGGGTGGACGAAGCGGCGTTTGGCGTGGCGGGCTTTGGGCCAGGGATCAGGGAACATGAGGAAGAGCTTGCCCAGCGAGGCATCGGCCATGCCGCGCAGAAGGGGGCGGGCGTCATCCGTGAAGAGGCGCAGATTGGCGGGAACCTCGGGCGCCGCGGCCTCCTCCGGCGCGAGGCGCGAGAGTAGCGAGCAGATGCCGGTCTCGAACACTTCAGCGGCGATGATGCCGGTATCGGGGTTCGCCTGGGCCAGGGCGTGAGCATGCTCGCCGCCGCCAAAACCGACCTCCAGCCAGATTTCACGCTGGGTGATGCCGAAGGGGATTTGCGGCCACGAAAGCTGGGGCAGAAATTCGGCTAGCAGCCACTCCTGGCGCGGGCGGAGTTTTTTGCCCTTGATCCGGCCGTAGAGACGGTCAGGCGGTGGTTTGACGCTCACCTCTGCGAGCGAAGATGGGTTAGCATGCTTCGCTCGCGGTGGCAGGGTTTCAGCGGCCAAAAGCAGACTTCAGGGCCGGGACCAGATCGGTCTTTTCCCAGGTGAAGGTGCCAAGGTCCGCATCCGGCGTGCGGCCGAAATGGCCGAAGGCGGAGGTGGGGGCGTAAATCGGCCGGTTGAGCTGGAGGTGCTCGCGGATGCCGCGCGGGGTGAGGTTGACCAGCTCGCGCAGGGTTTTTTCGAGCTTGACCTCATCGACATCGCGGCCGGTGCCATGCAGCTCCACATAAAGCGAGAGCGGCTGCGAGACGCCGATGGCATAGGAGAGCTGCAGGGTGCAGCGGTCCGCCAGCCCGGCGGCGACCACGTTTTTGGCGAGGTAGCGGCAGACATAGGCGGCGGAGCGGTCAACCTTCGTGGGGTCCTTGCCCGAGAAGGCGCCGCCGCCGTGGGGGGCGGCACCGCCGTAGGTGTCCACGATGATCTTGCGCCCGGTCAGCCCGCAATCGCCGTCCGGCCCGCCGATGACGAAGATGCCGGTCGGGTTGACGTAGAATTCGGCCTCGGTGGGCATCCAGCCGGGGGGCAGAGCGTCGTTGACGATCGGCGTGAGCAGCTCGCGCACGCGGGCCAGCGTCACATCCGGGTCATGCTGGATGGAGACCACGACGGAGGTGGCGGTGACGGGCTTGCCGTCGATGTATTTCAGGGTCACCTGGCTCTTGGCGTCGGGCTGGAGGCCCTTGGCGCGGGCATCGCCGGCGCGGCGCAGGTCTGAGATGCGGCGCAGGATGAGGTGGGAGTAGTAGATCGGGGCGGGCATCAGCGCCTCGGTCTCGGTGCAGGCGTAGCCGAACATGATGCCCTGGTCGCCAGCGCCTTCGTCCTTGCTGCCGTCAGCATCGACGCCGATGGCGATGTCAGCCGATTGGGCGTGCAGGTGGACATCAACCGAGGCGTTCTTCCAGGAGAAGCCTTCCTGGTCGTAGCCGATGTCGTGCACCGCCATGCGGGCGAGATGCGCCAGATGTTCCTTGGTGATGGTCTCGGGGCCACGGACCTCGCCCGCGAGGACGATGCGGTTGGTGGTGACCAGGGTTTCGCACGCAACGCGCGCGTAGGGGTCGGCCGCCAGATAGGCGTCAACCACGGTGTCGGAAATCCGGTCCGCAACCTTGTCCGGGTGGCCTTCCGAGACGGACTCGGAGGTGAACAGAAATTCGCCTTTATCGCGCATGCACAAATATCCCTTATTCGAGGCGGTTCGGATGACTTATCTGATTGCCGGGGTCAATACCCGGCCGGGGTTAACAACAACTAGAGCGCGAGGAAATCGCGCATGGTGTAGAGGCCCGGCGGTTGCTTTTGCAGCCAGAGGGCGGCTTGCACCGCGCCGGTGGCGAACACCCGGCGGTCCAGCGCATGGTGGGTGAGGGAAATCTGTTCGTCCCCCGCGGTGAAGGAGAGGGTGTGGCTGCCGATGATCTGGCCGCCGCGCAATGTGGCGAAGCCGATTTCGCCGTCGCGGCGCGGGCCGGTGTGGCCGTGGCGGCCGCTGGCGATCACGTCTTCCAGCTTGACCCCCCGCCCCGCGGCAACCGCGCGGCCCAGGGCCAGCGCCGTGCCGGAGGGGGCATCAACCTTCTGGCGGTGGTGCATTTCCAGCACTTCGGCGTCGTAGCGGGCGGGCGGCAAGGCGGCGCCGAGTTTTTCAGCGAGGATGAGCAGGAGGTTGACGCCGGTGCAGAAATTAGGCGCGGCGATGACGGGGATGACCCGCGCCGCGGCCTCGATGGCGGTTTGGTCCGCAGCCGAATAGCCGGTGCTGCCCAGCACCCAGGGGGTTGCGGCCCCGGCCAGGATGGCGGCGTGGGCGCTGACGGTGCTGGCGTGGGTGAAGTCTATCACCACATCCGACTCAGCCGCCAGGGCGTTGAGGTCCGGGTATAATGGCGCATCGCCCGGCGCGGCGCCGGAGCGGCTGGTGCCGCCGGTGAGCTGCGCGGCGGCGGCGGCTTCCTCGGCCAGCAGACGGCCCATGCGGCCGGAAATTCCAGCGATTCCGATTCGGTTTGTCATGGCGCGATTATAGCGGACATGGCGGCAAACACCCAGCGGGCGGGCCGCCGCTCAGGTTGGGAGCCAGAGGACATCATCCGCCGGGGCGGTGGAGGCAAGGGGCTTCGCAGTGCGCCCCGTGGCATCATGCGGCGTGAAGCCAAGCTCCACCAGATCAGCCCACAAGGCTGCGCGCGAGGAGCCGGCGCGGCGGAGGAATTCGTCGTTCATTTCAAGATAGACGGCCGGGCGGAAGGTCTTGAGTACATGGTGCGCGCCGCGGATGAGTTCGGCCTCGAAACCCTCGATGTCGGCCTTGATGAAATCCACCCTGGTAAGGCCAAGCTGGGCGGCCAGACTGTCCAGCGTGACAAGGGCCACCGGCTCGCTGATTGAATGGGCGCCGCCGTCAACCAGGTTGGCCAGGCCGTAGCCCATATCGCCCCGGCGCTTGAGCGGGGTGCGGATGAGCATGGTGCCGAAAGTGGAGCCGAGGGCGGCGGCAAACACAACCGCATTGCGGCAGCGGCGCAACCAGAGGGCGGCGCGCAGGATGGAGCGGGTATAACCGCTTGGTTCCACCGCCACGACGAAGCCATCAGGGGCGATGCCGCAGAGCAGGCGTGTGACCTGACCGCCATGGGCGCCGGCATCGATCGCCACGCCATCGCGGGGCAGATAACGGCTGATGATGGGTATGAGGTGGGAATGATCCTGGCGGGTAACAGATTTATAGAGATGGGTGAGGTAGCCAATGGTGAGGTGAAATTTATAAAATTGTGGCATTCGATACCGTATCGGCTTTCGTTTTAGTTGTGAAGTGAGTGGGCAGCGCGGTTAGCCGGGGTAGAAGGCGACCCAGGGGCGCGCGCCTTGTACCGCGCGGTCTGTCAGCAGGGTGAGGCGGTGCCCGGTTATCCAGGCGGCGGTGGCGCCGTTGCGGTAGACGGTGAGACGGTCAATGACCGGGGTATTGCCGCAGGCGCCGCGCAGAGGCTCGGGCGAAACCGCGACAAGCGCATTGCCGCAACCGCCAGGCGGGGGCGTGAGAGCAAACAGCACGGCGCCGAGCCGGCAGGTGTTTTGCGTGCATTGCGCCGGGGTGAACGGTGTGCCGGCCCAGACGGGAGCCCATTGCGCGAGGGTGTAGGACGGGGGTTTGCCGCGGCTGAGCAGGAAAATGCGCGGCGCGGCGCGGATGGCGATGAGTCTGGCGCCGGGGGAGACCAGAATGTCCGGCGGGCGGGCGGCGGCGTAGATGGCCAGGCCCGCGAGCATGAAGGCGAGACCGGCGAAACGCGGCGCGCGGCGCCAGATGCATAGCCAGATGAGTCCGGCGGCGAAGAACAGGATGGCCAGGCTGGGCATCGGCTGGATGCGCAGCATGGCGGCGGGCCAGGTGGCGATGCGGGCGGTGACCCAGAGGATGATGGCGATGCCGCGCGCCATCGGCAGCAAGGCGAGGGCTTGCAGGCCAAGCGGCATGAGCGCCAGGGCCAGCAGGCCGAGGGGGAGGATCCACAGCGCGGTGAGCGGCACGGCGAGGAGGTTGGCGGGAATCCAATAAGGTTGCACCTGCTGGAACTGGTAGGCGGCAAAGGGCATGGAGGCGCCGCCCGCCAGCAGGCTGGTGTAGGCCAGCGCCGCGCCGTGCATCGCCAAGCTTCCGGCGC
>JAJZCG010000072.1 GCA_021846225.1 Pseudomonadota bacterium
TCTCGATTCCACCAAGGCGGGCAGCGCCGCGGTGGAACTGCCGCAGGCGGCTTGATCAGGGCGGAGGGGGCTTGCGCCCCCTCTATTTTGGAACCGCAACCAGATCGGTGCCGATAAAAGTTGGGATTGCGAGCAGCAGCTGGCCGTGGTGCATCACGGTCAGCGTCGGCCCTGGCTCCAAACTTTTGAAATATGGCGTATAGAGCGCGCTGATTTTCGTGGCGTTGCCTGGCATCGCGATAAGCAAAATGTTTTTCCCCAGCAACGAGGATGGTGGCGCGCTGTCGCCGAATTCATGCGGATCTGAGCCGAAAACCGTAACAATAGTGGAACGGCCGCGCAGGGCGTAGCCGATTTTTCCCGCGTCATACCAGCGCAAGGTGGCCACAGCATTGATGCCGGGTGGAATTTCAGGGGCGATTGAATCCCAGTCCACCGCCTGCAGCAAGGGCGATTTTCCCGGCTTGGCGGGGATCGCGGAATCGGGGATCACATCGAAGGTTACCTCGGCGGCGATCAGCATGGCGGCGCTTGCCAGCAGCAGGGCTGAGAATATGGCGATTCCATTGCGCCAGCGCGGGCGCCATCCGGCGGCCCAGTGGCCGAGCATCGGCAGCAGCAGCAAATATCCGGGCGCCGCCCAATGATAGAGGATGCGGGTGGAGGACCAGATGCCGACCACCGAGAACAGCACTACCGGCAAAATCGCCAGGCAGCTCAGCATCCAGCCGCGCCGCTCTGTTGGCCCGCACCGCAGCGCGCGCAGCAGCAGCCCCATCATCGGCAGCCACAGCCAGGGCAGCACGAACAACGCCTCGCCGCCCCAGATGCTCAACGGCGCCAGCGGATGCAGCCGCAGCCCGAGCGCACGCCCGCTCTGGTAATCAAACGACTGCCAGCCATGCCGCGCGTTCCAGTAGAGCACGGGCGTGAACATCAGCACCGCCAGCATTCCCGCCCCCCACGGGGCTGCGCGGCGCAGCTGCGGGCGCGCCTTCGGGTCTGTCAGGAGTACGAACACCGCCCCCAGCAGCACCAGCGCGGCGCTGTATTTGCTCAACATCGCCAGCCCGGCGAAAAACCCCGCCGCCGCCCACCAGCGAGGCTGCGGCTCAGCCTCGCCATCGGCCACGCCCAGCGCGCGGCTCAACGCATAGGCGGCGGCCAGCAGGGCGGCGTCCAGCGGGCCATCGGGCAGCACCCAGCAGCCGAAGGCAAGCGAGAACACGGGGGAGATATTATAGGCCACCACCGCCCAAAAGCCCGCCCGCGCGCCGTATAGCCGCGTTGTGAGCAGGTAGAGCAGCCAGGAGGACACGGCCGAAAGCATGATGAACGGCAGCCGCACCACAATCGGATCCGCGCTGCCAAACAGCCACCGGCTGCCCAGTTCCAGCCACCAGGAGGCCAGGGGATGGTCGAAATACGAGATGGCAAACTGATGGCTGGCCGCCACCATGTAGCTCTCATCAATTCCCAGCCCGGTATAGCGGGCGAAGATAAGGCGCAGTGTGGTGGCCAGCAGCACGACGATGATGGTGTTCTTCATGCCCGTTTGCATGGCGCGGCGGCGCGGGCTTGGCAAGCGGCGGGGCGGGGAAGGGAAATTCCAGAAGTGCGGCGCGTGCAGGCCTTAGGAGCCGCTGAACCAGTTGTAGCCTTGGTCCTCCCAATAGCCGCCGGGGTAGATGTTGGTAACAGCCAGCTGCATGATGGATTTGGGATTTTTGAACCCGAGCTTGGTGGGGATGCGCAGGCGCACCGGCGCGCCGAACGGCGGGGTGAGCGGCGCGCCCAGGAATTTCAGCGCCAGTATGGTTTGCGGGTGCAGGGCGGAGGGCATGTCGATGCTCGAATAATATCCGTCCGCGCATTTGAAGGAAACATAGCGGCAGGTGGTGTCGGCGCCGATGCGGCGCAGGAAATCGCCAAGCGGCACCCCCTCCCATTCGCCGATCACGCGCCAGCCTTCGACGCAGGTGAGCCGGGTGATTTGCGATGTCTGCGCCAGCGCGTTCAACGCCGCCAGGGTCCAGGGGGATTTGTCCTGAATCTGGCCGCCGAGTTCGAGCCGGTAGGTTGCCGGGTCCACCACCGGCGCCTGCGAGATGTCATAAAAGGCGTTGAAGCGCGGCGGGTTGGTGATTTGCTCCGCCCGGAAGGTTGGCGCCAGCGTGTGCGGGTCGAACAGCGCCTCCTGCACGCGGTCGTTCCAGGCGGACATGGCATGCAGGAATTTATCGGCAATGTCGGGGTGGGCCGGGTCTTCATAGTCGCAGCCGGGCAGGGTGCTCACAGCCCCCAGCGCCATGGCGCGAAAGAGCATGGAACGGCGGTTGATGTTTTTCACGGCTCCATCCTCCCGCCGGTGATCATGGGTGGCAGCACCTTGGGCACCATGGCGACCAGCAGCAGATGCACCGCGAAAAACCCGGCGATGGCCGCCATCGCGAAGAAATGCACATAGCGGGCGGCCACATAGCCGCCGCACAGATCGCAGAAAAACCAGAGCTGCACTGGCTTCCAGATCGCCAGGCCGGAGATGACGATGACCACGCCCGCGAACAGCACACCCAGATAGAGGAGTTTTTGCACGGCGTTATAAACGCCGGTTTGGTGCGGCAGTTTGAAGGTGAGGGCGGCGGTGAAATCGCGCCAGACCGCGCGCGGGCTGAGCGGGAAAAATTTGGCGAAATGCCCGCTGGCGGCACTCCAGATGAAATAAACCAGACCATTGAAGACCAGCAGCCACATGAACGCGAGATGCCACGCAATGGCGGCACCCAGCCATTGGCCTATGGTGATGAGCGGCGGGAAGGTGAAGGCGAACAGCGGCGAGGCGTCATAAATCTGCCAGCCGCTGCCAATCATCATCACAATGGCCAGCGCGTTCAGCCAATGGGTGAGCCGTAGCGGCCAGGGGTGAATCACCCGGCGCCTTGGTTTTTTTTCGGCCATGACACACCCCCTTGCTTTATCTCCGGCACAGGCTGCACCCGGGGCGCGGGTGCGTCCAGGCATGGAATTGATGCCCAAAGAGCATTGACCCGTGCCGCCCATGGCGGGGCATACCGCGCTTACCGGAGCTTGTCCGGCCATATAACAGGAGATTTTCCCATGAAGTCACGCATTTTTTCCGCGGCTGTCTGCGCCTTGCTGCTCAGCTCGGGCGCCGCGCTGGCGCAGAGCACCACCTCCATGAGCAGCAACGCCGCGGGCGGCACTACGATGGCGCCCAGCAGCATGAGCAGCAACGCCATGCCGCACGGCACCATGGCGCCGGCTGCTAAAAAGACCGATGCGATGAAGCCGGACGCGATGAATGCGAAGCCGATGGCGCCGGGCGGCATGTCCAGCAATGGCATGCAGCAATAATCCATTGTCATCGCGCCGGCATGGCGCGATAACCTTGCCAGAGGCGGGAGGGAGGGTCTGAACATCGAAACGCTGACATCCCGCCTCGATGCGCTGCTCGCCAGCCGCCGCCAGAGCGCGGAATGGGATGCGGCGTATCAGGAAATCCTGGCCAGGTTGAACCGGGAGGGGTTTCTCTCCGGCATTGCGCAAACCGGCGCGATGTTTCCGGATTTTGTGCTGCCCAGCGCTGAAGGCAGGCTGGTGGCGCTGGCGGAGCCGCTGGCGCGCGGGCCGGTGGTGCTATCGTTTTTTCGTGGCGAGTGGTGCCCGTTCTGCAAGCTCACGCTCGACGCGCTGAGCGAGGCGCTGCCGCGTATCGAGGCGGCCGGGGCAAGCCTGCTGGCGCTCACACCCGAGACCGGCGGGCTGCCGCTCAGCATGAAAACCCGCCATGGCGCGGTGTTCGAGGTGCTGGCGGATGTGGATTTCGGGGTGGGTCTCTCCGCGGGCGTGGTTTTCAGGATTCCAAAACTCTACCGCGCGCGGCTGGATGCGGCGGGGTTGAACTTTCCGCAGCGCCACGGCAATGCCGCCTGGTGCCTGCCGGTGCCGGCCACCTTCATCATCGCGCCGGATGGTTGCATCGCCTGGCGGTTTGTCGATGTTGATTTCACCCATCGTGCGGAACCCGATGATATATTGGCCGCGCTAAGGCGGATGTAGCGGATGGAACTCTCCCAGGTCCGCTATTTCATCACTCTGTGCCGCACGCTGCATTTTTCGCGCGCGGCGGAGCAATGCAATGTCACGCAACCGGCGTTCTCGCGCGCCATTCAGCGGCTGGAGGAAGAACTCGGCGGCGCGCTTTTGTTCCGCGAGCGCAATTTTACCCAACTCACCGAGCTGGGCCGCGCCATGCGCCCGCATCTGGAAACGATGCTGGAGGCGGCCGATGCCGCGAGCGCGCTGGCGCAGGCAAAGCGCGGGCGTTTTCAGGCAAGCCTGAAAATTGGCCTTGGCCCCGGCGTGGGCGCGGCCAGCATTGCCGGCGCGGTGCGCGAGGTCACGAAAATGCTGCCGGGTTGTGCGCTGCATTTCGATGAAGCCAGCCCCGCGGCGCTGATTGACGCCATGTTGACCGACCGGCTGGACTGCGCGCTGCTGCCCGATGATTGTGATCTGCCCGAGCGGTTGAACCGGTGGCCGCTCTATACCGAAACCGCGGTTGCCGTTCTGCCGGTGGACCACCCGTTAGCGGCACGCAATGCGCTGTGCGGGCAGGATGTGCTGGAGGAGACCATTCTGGTCGGTGACGCCTGCGGCGGCTTCGCGCAAAGTCTTGCGCGGATCAGCGGATTTTCGCTGCGCCTGCAACGCTGCAACGGCGCGGTGGGGCAATTGCTGGACCTTGTGGGCGCGGGTCTCGGCATCGCGTTGCTCTCCGGCCGGCTGGGCATTGCGCCGCCGCTGGTGGCGCGGCGTTTCACGGACCCGGAACTCTCGCGGCAAATTCTGCTCACCGCCGCCGCCGGGCGCCCGCTCAACCCGGCGGCGGCGAGTTTCGTGAAACTCTGCCGCGCTCAGGCGTTTTTATAACCCCGGCGCAGCATGCGTTGCAGCGGCCGGTCCACGTTGAAGGCCAGCCAGATCGCCACGGCGTAGATGAGCAGCAGCAACACGCCCTCCACCAGAATGTTCGCCCGCAGAGGCGCGGGCAACAGTTTATCGGCCGCCAGCAGCGGCAGTGAGTGTGAAATATACAGCGGATAGGAAATCGCGCCCGCCCAGGCCGCCCATTTGCCCAGGCGGAAGATGCCGCAGCGCTCCAGCATGGCGAGGCCGAACATCACCCCGGCATAGCCCAGCGATAACACCGCGAGGTCGAGCGGCCTCGGATAGACATAGCCCCATTGTGTAACCTTGAGTTTGATGAACATCAGCGCGCCGCCAATGAGCAGCCCGGCCAGCGCCGATATGATGCTGGGGCGCGATTTGAGCAGCAGCCAGCCGCCGAGCAGTCCTGCGAAGAAATAGAGTTCAAAAACCGAAATGAAATGGTTGTTGAGCCCGACCGCGCGCAGGAACATGATGTTGTAGCGGTGGATGTGGAAAAAACGGAACACAGGGATCGGCACCAGCAGCCAGAGCACGCTGAGCACCCATCCGGCGAGAATAACCCGGCCCACATGGGGCAGCAGGCACAGGCCGAACATGATATAGAACGCGACCTCGAAACGCAGCGTCCATGCCGGGGGGATCAGGTCGTTCACCACGCGCGGCGTCAGCGAGAACAGCGCCCAGTTGGTGCCAGCCGGGGCCAGGCCGTGGTAGTAATAGAACATCACCGGCAGCAGCATCAGCCAATACAGCGGGTAGATACGGCACACGCGCCGCCACCAGAATGTGAGCGGCCCGCGCCAGCGGCCGAAATCGCCGTGATGCGCGCTGATCATCACGAAGCCGCTGAGCACGAAGAAATATTGCACGCCGAGCGGGCCGGGGGCGGCATCCAGGCTGACCAGATGCGAGATCACGACCAGGCTCGCGGCGATCAACCGGCCAAGCTCCAGCGAGCCCAGCCGCTGCGCCGGCGCGCTCGAGACGGTTTTTTTCAAGTCCCGAGCAGGCCTTCCGCGCAGGCATCCAGAATCGCCGCCGCGTCGATCTCGTATTCGCGGTAGAGGTCGGTGATATCGCCCGACTGGCCGAAGCGATCGGGGCCCAGCGCCATGATCCGGTTGCCGCGCACGCCGCCGAGCCAGGCATGGGCCGCCGGATGGCCATCCAGCACGCTCACCAGCGCGGCGCCGGGCGCGAGCGGGGCCAGCAGGTCCTCGATATGCGAGCTGGCATGAACCCCCTGGCGGCGCTGGCGCTGGGCCGCGCGCCATCCGGCATACAGCCGGTCGGGGCTGGTGATGGCGAGCAGCCCGGCTTCAGGCACATCCTCGCGCAACATGGCGAAGGCTTTTTCCGCCTCGCCCGCCACCGCGCCCTGGGTGGCGATGGCGATGCCCGCACCGGGTGCGGGCGGCACCACCCAATGCCCGCCCGCGATGACATGCGCCGCGTTCAGCTTGCGCTCGGGCTGCGTGAGCACCTGGGTGGAGAGGCGCAGCCACACGGCCGAGCCGTCGGGTTTTTGCATATGCTCGAAGGCATGGCGCAGCAGGATCGCCAGCTCATCGCAATAGGCGGGCTCGAAGCTCGCCAGCCGGTCCTGCACGATCGCCAGCAGCGGCGTGTTGGTGGCCTGGTGCTGCCCGCCCTCGGGCGCCAGGGTTATGCCGCTGGGGGTGGAGATGAGCAGAAACCGCGCATCCTGGTAGCAGGCGTAGAACAGCGCATCATGGCCGCGGTTCACGAACGGGTCATACACCGTGCCGACGGGGAGCAGCCGCGCGCCGTTGAGATCGTGCGACAACCCGGCCGCGCCGAGCAGCAGGAAGAGGTTCTGCTCGGCGATGCCAAGCTCGATATGCTGCCCCTGCGGATTGGTGCCCCAGCGTTGGGCGCTGGCCAGCTTGCCGTCGCGGAACACATCCTCGCGGGTGTGCCGGTCGAACACGCCGCGCCGGTTGATCCAGGGGCCAAGATTGGTGGAGACCGCGACATCCGGGCTCATGGTGACGATATGGCCCGACAGCGCGGCCGACTCGCCCTGCGCGCGGCCGATCTCGGAGAGGATTTCGCCAAACCCGGCCTGCGTGCTCATGCGCCGGCCGATGATGCGCGGCTGCGGCAGCACGGCGGGAACCGGCACGGTGGCGGCGGGCAGGCGGCGGCCGCTTGGGGTCAGCGGCGTGGCATAGGGCGCGCTGTTGATGAAATTCTCCACCGCCCGCGGCTCGGCCAATCCTTCGAACCTGTCCCATTCATGGCCGGGGCGGATGTGCATGGCGGCGCGGAAGGAGTCCATCTGCTCCACCGTCATCATACCGGCGTGGTTATCCTTATGCCCGGCAAAGGGCAGGCCCATGCCCTTGATGGTATAGGCGAGGAACACCGTCGGCTGGCTGGACTGGGCGGCGGCGCGGAACGCCTGGGTCAGGCTGCCCAGGTCGTGCCCGGCGAGGTTGGTCATCAGCGCGCCGAGTTCCTCATCGCTCAACGGGTCGACGATACCGCGCACGCCGCGGTTTTTGGCCAGATCCGCGAGGATCGCCTGCCGCCAGGCGGCGCCGCCCTGGAAGGTCAGCGCCGAATAGGTCGAGTTCGGGCAGGCATCCACCCAGTTGCGCAACGCGCTGCCGCCGGGGCGCGCGAATGCGGCCTCCAGCCGCTTGCCGTATTTCAGCATCACGACGCGCCAGCCCATGTCGCGGAACAGGCCCTCGAAGCGGCCGAACAGCCGGTCGGGCATCACCGAGTCGAGGCTCTGGCGGTTGTAGTCCACCACCCACCACACATCGCGGACATCGTGCTTCCAGCCCTCCAGCAGGGCCTCGTAGATATTGCCTTCGTCCAGCTCCGCATCGCCCGCGATGGCGATTTGCCGCCCGCGCGGGGTGGCGGGGTCCACCATGGCATGCGCGCGCACATAATCCTGCATCAGCGAGGTGAAGCTGGTCATCGCCACGCCAAGGCCGACCGAGCCGGTGGAAAAATCGATCTCCGGGCCGTCCTTGGTGCGCGATGGATACGCCTGCGCGCCGCCAAACTGGCGCAGCCCCGCCATCTGCTCCACGCTCTGGCGGCCAAAAAGGTAGTTGATGGCATGCAGCACCGGCCCGGCATGCGGCTTCACGGCCACGCGGTCCTGCGGGCGCAGGCTGTCAAAATACAGCGCCGTCATAATGGAGGTGACGGAGGCGCAGGACGCCTGATGCCCGCCGACCTTCAGGCCGTCGCGATTCGGCCGCAAATGGTTGGCATTATGGATCATCCACGAGGACAGCCAGAGCAGCTTGCGCTCAACGGCCGCCAATGTTTCCAACCCCTCGAGTTCCGGTTCCACCGGCCGTATTTCATTCATGGGCTGAGTCTAGAGCAAAGCCGGCGTCATGGGAATCAGGTATCTCCCATGGCGCCGGATATGCTTTGCGGCCGGTCAGTGGCTGAGCGCGTTCAGGATCACTTCAACGATAATGCCGGTCGCGATGGCCACCAGCACGAACTGGCCATTATCCTGGACCCATTCGTAACCATGGGGCGGCGGGGTCAGATGGTAGTAGCGCCAATCGTAAACCGCTACGCCGCGCCCGTCGAAATGCTCGCCCCGGCGCCAGTTGTGGCGTGCTTCATAGCGTGGCGGCGGCCGGTATCTGGGCGTCTGGCCCATGTGCTGTTGCGGCTGGTAGCTAGGCGGCGGCCCCATGTGCTGGCGTTGCCATTGTTGCCGCTGCTGTTGCTGGTGCTCCCATTGCCGTTGCTGCGGTTGTTGCTGCCATTGCTGCGGTTGTTGCTGCCGTTGCTGCGGTTGTTGCTGCCATTGCTTCTGCGGCGGCTGCATGCCGCCCGGCGGCGCGGGCTGCGCCAGGGCGAGTTGTCCGCCCAGCAAGGCGACGGCAAGACCGGCGCCAAGACTGCTGAAATAAAGCCGTTTCATGAGACTTAAATCCTTTGTGCTGTGATATGATCTTTAGCAGTTCGGGCTTGTCGCGGTGATGGCTGCGATTGCATCAGAGTGGCTGATGATGGCGGCCACATGCCGCCGGTGATTTTTTATGTAACAAATGTTTACGGTTCGATCCAGCTTTCCTTGCGCAATGCAGCCATCAGCGGCCCCAGCCTTGCGGGCAGATCCTCGGCGAGCATGCCGGGCCCGGCCTCGCTGGCCGCCGCGCCATGCAGCCACACCGCGGCGCAGGCCGCCTCGAAAGCGGGCATCTCCTGGGCCAGCACGGCGGCGATGAGTCCCGCCAACACATCGCCGGTGCCGCCGCTGGCCAGATACGATGGCGCGTTGGCGTTGATCGCGGCGCGGCCGTCCGGCGCGGCGATGATCGTATCCGCCCCTTTCAGCACCGTCACCGCCCCCGTATGCCGCGCGGCGGCGCGCGCGGCGCTCAGCCGGTCCTGCCGCAGCGGCCCGAACACGCGGTTGAACTCGCCCTCATGCGGGGTGATGACCGCTGCCCCGCGTAATTTTTCAGGCGCGCCGGTACAGGCGGTCAGCGCATCGGCATCAGCGACCACCATGCGCCCGGCGGCCAGCAACTGCGCCAGTTTCTCCCCGGCCTGTTTCCCGAGTCCCGGCCCGCAGACCCACACCCTGCGCCGTGCGTCGCGCAGCAACGCCGCCAGCGGTTCGGCGCGCACGATCAACCCGGCCTCGGGCGGGATAAACGGCGCATCGGCCGCCAGCGTGACCATGCCCGCCCCCGCGCGCCGCGCCGCCGCGCAGGCCAGCCGCGCCGCACCCGGCATGGTGCCGCACAGCACGGTTACATCCCCGGCGGCGTATTTGTGCGCGGTTGGCGCGCGGGCTGGCAAACGCCACAGCGCCGGACTGTTCAACCAGGTTTGCGGCTTTATCTCTTCCAGCACCGTTGCGGGCAGGCCAATGTCGCGCAGCGCCAGCTCTCCGCACAACTCGCGGCCGGGGTAGAGATAATGCCCCGGCTTGGCGCGGAAAAATGTGACCGTGAGTTCGGCCTGCGGCGCGTAGCCGCGCACCGCGCCGGTGGCGCCATCCAGGCCGGAGGGAACATCCACCGCCACCAGGCGCCTGGCCGCGCGCAGCAACGCCGCCACCTCGGGTGAGACATCGCGCGCCAGCCCGGCGCCGAAAATCGCGTCGATCACCAGCGCCGCGCGCTCAACCTCGGCCACGTTCGCCTCGTTCCAGGCGCGCACCCGCACCGCCCAGCCTGCCTGGCGCAGATATGCGGCCGCCACACGGCCATCGCCACCGTTGTTGCCCGGCCCCGCCAGCACCAGCGTGGGGCAGGGGGCATATCGCAGCCGCACCGCGCGCGCCACCGCCCGCCCGGCGGCATCCATCAGCGCCTGCGCGTTGCCAGCCAAGGCGTCGGCGCGCCCCATCTCCGCCGGTGTCAGCAGCTCGTCCATAAATATCCTTGGCCTTTCGCAAAAAACTGCGGTTAAGTCTCTTTCATCAAGGAGACTTATATATATGGGTAAAGTGATTGCGGTTGCACAGCAGAAAGGCGGTGCTGGCAAGACCATGCTGGCCTCCCAGCTGGCAGTGGCCCTGGCTGAAGGCGCGCGCGTGGCGGCGCTGGACATTGATCCGCAGGGCAGCCTGACCATCTGGGGCAAGCTGCGCGCCCATTCGCCCAAGGCGGCGCAGGCACTCACGCTTGCCACCATTTCCGGCTGGCGCCTGGCCAGCGAGGTGGAAAAACTGAAAGACTCGCATGATTACGTGCTCATCGACACGCCTCCCGTCATCGATTCTGATGCGCGCCGCGCTATCCGTGGGGCCGATCTGGTGTTGATACCGCTAAACCCAGCCCCGCCTGACCTATGGGCGGCCGAGGGCACGTTGAAACTGGCGGCCGAGGAGAAGCGGCGCACCGCGCTCATTTTCAACCGCGCGCCCGCCGCCTCGCGCCTGCGCAAGCGGTTGGAAGCGGAAATCGCGGCCCGCGGCCTTATCCTGCTGAATACTGCACTGGCGAATCGGGCGGGTTATGCAAATGCCTTCGCTGATGGGCTGGGGGTGACCGAGGCCGGGCCCTCGACCCAGGCGGCGGAGGAGATTCGTGCCGTTGTCGCGGCCCTCAAGGCAGAGATTCACTTATAAAGTATGAAAAAAACTTCATACAACCTCCTTTGTTCAGGCAAGAAACCGCATAAAGGGGGTTGCATGGATGACATTTTTCCGCCACATACCTCCTCGTGACGCTGAACGATGCCTAGCAGTATCAAGCCAGTGTCAGCCGCCAAGTTTAGGGAGCAACGAAATTCGTACCAAAAAGGTACAGGCCGGTCGTAAACGACCGGCCTTTTTTATGCCCGCCGTTTAACCGGCTTATGAATTATGCTGCACTGCAATAAAATGCGAAGACTACCCCCTGCGGCGGTGGAATCGCGTGATCGTGACCTCGCCCCAAACGCCCGCCCGGGTAAACGGATCAGCCGCCACAAACGCATCCACCGCGGCGCGGCTGGGGGCCTCGATCAGAAACAGCGACCCGGTCATCGTCTCGCCGTCGTCGGTTTGCAGGGGGCCCGAGAGTACGATCGTAATACCGTAGTCAGCGTCTGTTTCCACAAACGCGCGATGGGCGGCATAGTGTTCCAGGCGGAGCGGGAGGGCGCCTGGCCGGTCAAGCGCGTGAAGGGCGAACAGCGGCATTGTATTTAACTCTCTTTCGTTAAGCAGCTATAGTTAGAATCAATTTGCCTGTTTGACATTGCCCATCTACGCCACCCAGCTCTGACTTTTGCGTGAAACCTGCGATCATAAGGAATATTCAGGATGAAGCTTCTCCGTTACGGCGACCCGAACCAGGAAAAATGGGGCATTCTCGATGCCGAGGGACATATCCGCACGCTCGATGACGCGCTCGCCGGCGTCACCGGTGATGTTTTCAGCCCGGAATGGCTGGCGCAGCTTGCCGCGCTGGACCCGGCGAAGCTGCCGAGCCTCAAAACCCCCCGCCGTATCGGCCCGGCAATTCCCCGGCCGCTCAATTTCGTCTGCATCGGCCTGAATTATGCGGACCATGCCGCCGAAACCGGGGGCAAGATTCCCCAGGAGCCAATTCTCTTCCTCAAATCCCTCTCCGCCTTTTCCGGCCCGTATGATGACATCATCATCCCCCCCGGCGCGCGCAAGACCGACTGGGAGGTGGAGCTTGGCGTCGTCATCGGCACCAAGGCCGCGCATGTGGCCGAGGCGGATGCGCTGGATTATGTCGCCGGCTATTGCACCGTGAACGATGTTTCCGAACGCGCCTACCAGACAGAGCGCGGCGGCACCTGGGACAAGGGCAAAGGCTGCGACAGTTTTGGCCCCGTCGGCCCCTATCTCGTCACCAAGGACGAAGTGGCGGACCCGCAGAACCTCGACCTCTGGGCCGAGGTGGATGGCGTGCGCATGCAGGATGGCAACACCAGGACCATGATCTTCGGCGTGAAATCCCTGGTCAGCTATGTCAGCCAGTTCATCACCCTTCACCCTGGCGACATCATCGCCACGGGCACCCCGGCTGGCGTCGGCATGGGCAAAAAGCCGGAACCCATCTTCCTGCGCCCCGGCCAGCAGGTGAAGGTCGGCATCCAGGGCATGGGCGAACAAATTGCAAAAACAATCGGAGGTTAGAAACATGGTTACGGAATTCGCTGAAATCGAAATCATCCCCGGCACCGAGGCGCAGTTCATTGCCGGGGTGGAGGCAAGCCGCGAAGCCTTCCTGCGCTCGCCCGGCTGCCACGGCCTGGAGCTGCACCGCAGCATCGAGAGCCCGCAGCATTTCGTGCTGCTGGTTAAATGGGAAAGTGTGGCCCACCACATGGAAAAATTCCGCGGCGCGCCTGAGTTTCAGGTCTGGCGCGGCAATGTCGGCCAGTTTTTCGCGCAGGCCCCCAAAGTCTGGCACAGCAACACGGTGGTCTGACACCCAGGCCCGGTGGCGCGGGGCGGAGAATTTTGGTAGGGCGTGCCGATGGACCAGGCCCTACCCATTTCCGAAACCGGCGCGAAAATCCCGCCCCGGCGCACCTTCGCCATCATCTCCCATCCGGATGCCGGCAAAACCACGCTGACCGAGAAGCTGCTGCTCTTTGGCGGCGCCATCCGCGAGGCCGGCATGGTAAAGGCCCGCCAGGACCGCCGCCAGACCCGCTCGGACTGGATGAAGATCGAACGCCAGCGCGGCATTTCGGTCACCTCCTCGGTGATGACCTTCGAGTTCGGCGGCGCGGTGTTCAACCTGCTCGATACCCCAGGCCACGAGGATTTCTCCGAGGACACCTACCGCACCCTCACAGCCGTGGACTCGGCGGTGATGGTGATCGACGCGGCCAAGGGCATCGAGCTGCAGACCAAAAAGCTCTTCGAGGTCTGCCGCCTGCGCAACATCCCCATCACCACCTTCATCAACAAGGTGGACCGCGAGGGCCAGAACCCGTTCGAGCTGCTGGACGAAATCGCCAACACCCTGGCGTTGGACATCACGCCGATGGTCTGGCCCATCGGCACCGGCGGGCTGTTCCGCGGCTGCTTCGATCTGCGCTCAAACCGGCTGGTCTCCGCCGTGAAACCCGGCCAGGACCCCGCCGGTGTGAAATTCGATATTCCCGCCAACCAGCAGGCGCAGCTGGAGGAGGATGTGGAGCTGATCCGCGCCGCCTACCCGGAGTTTGATCAGCAGGCCTTCTCGGAGGGGCATCTGACCCCGGTGTATTTTGGCTCGGCGCTGAAGGATTACTCGGTGCGCGAGCTGCTGGAAGGCTTGGTCGCCAACGCCCCCGCGCCGCAGCCCCGCGCGGCGGATACGCGCGTGGTGGAACCCGCCGAGACCCCGGTCACCGGCTTTGTCTTCAAGGTGCAGGCCAATATGGACCCCCAGCACCGCGACCGCATCGCCTTCACCCGCATCTGCTCGGGCAAATTCGTGCGCGGCATGAAGCTGATCCACTCGCGCACGCTCAAGCCCATGGCCATCCAGGCGCCGATCTTCTTCTTCGCGCAGGACCGCTCGCTGGCCGAGGAAGCCTACCCCGGCGACATCATCGGCATCCCCAACCACGGCACGCTGCGCGTGGGCGACACGCTGACCGAAGGCGAGAAGCTGCGCTTCACCGGCATCCCGGACTTCGCCCCGGAAATCCTGCGCCGCGTGCGCTTGTCAGACCCGATGAAGGCCAAGCAGATGCGCAAGGCGCTGGAGGATCTGGCGGAGGAGGGCGTCACCCAGGTATTCCGCCCGATGACCGGCGCG
>JAJZCG010000073.1 GCA_021846225.1 Pseudomonadota bacterium
GGCCGGGCGCCAGGGTGAGGCCGAGGGTGAGGCCGCTGGCGGTGAAGGCAAGCGGCTGCGGCGCGCCGTTTTTCAGCATGCCCGGCGCGGCGGGGAAGAAATGGGCCGCGGCGACCTGGGCGGCGGTGGGGCCGGTGAGGGTGAGGGTGCCATCCGGCGCGATGGTGGCCGGGAAGGGCGAGGCGATGATTTTGGAGCCGGTGAAGAGCGCGGCCTCGGCCGAGGGGCCGCCGGGCAGCGGCAGGGTGAAGCTCGCATGCTCGGGGATGCAGATGTTGGAACAGACCAGCCAGGAGGCGGCGGCGGTGATGGACGGCCCGGCGCTATGCGCCATGAACGGCAGCAGCACATTGCCCGAGAGCACATAGGCGGTGACGGGGCCCTGGCGGAATAATTGCGGCGGCGGGAAGGTGAGCGGGCCGAAGCTGGCGGGCGCGGCGGCGGTGATGCCGGGGGGGAAGCCGGCGTCACCCGGGTTGGACCAGTAGATATGCCAGCCGGGGGCGAGCTGGAATTGCAGCGCGAGTTGCACATCAGGGCCGGTGTTGGCGGCGGAGATGAGGCGCACGGTATCCCGCGGGGAGGTGAAGACGTTGCTGGCGGCCCCGAAAGCAAGGCCGGGGAGGAGCAGGAACAACAGGAGCAGGGCGCGCATGGGGGGAATATCGCACGGTTGGGCTTGTGGTGGTATCCAGGGGCGATGACCGGCGATTTACCTGTGAATGATGTGTTGCCCGCGCTGCTGGAATGCTTGCTGGGGCAGGAGAAAAACGCCGTGCTGGTGGCCCCGCCCGGCGCAGGCAAGACCACGCTGGTGCCGCTGGCGCTGCTGCGCGCGGGTGTGGGGGGCAAAATTCTGCTGCTGGAGCCGCGCAGGCTGGCCGCGCGCGCGGCGGCGCAGCGCATGGCGGGGATGTTGGGCGAGGCCGTGGGCCAGCGGGTGGGGTTTCGCACCCGGCTGGAGAGCGCGGTTTCGGGCGAGACGGTGGTGGAGGTGATCACCGAAGGGCTGCTGACCAGCCGGTTACTGGCCGACCCCGGATTGAGCGGGGTGGCGCTGGTGATTTTCGACGAGGTGCATGAGCGCAGCCTGGACGCGGACCTCGGCCTGGCGCTGGTGCTGGATTTGCAGCGCACATTGCGCCCGGAGCTGCGGATATTGGCGATGTCGGCCACGGCGGAGGCGGAGAAGATCGCGGGGCTGCTTGAGGCGGCGGTGATCGAGAGCGACGGGCGGATGCATGAGGTGGCGGTGAGCCACAGCAAACGCGATATCCCCACCGTGCGCGAGCTGCCCGAGGCGGCGGCGAAAGCGGTGCGCGAGGCGCTGGTGGCGCATAAGGGCGATGTGCTGGTGTTTCTGCCGGGCATGGCGGAGATAAGGCGCACGCAGGCGGCGTTGCAGGGCGCCCCGGCGCTGGTGCTGCCGCTGCATGGGGATTTATCGCCGGCGGCGCAGGATTTGGCATTGCGCGCGCATGAGCAGCGCCGGGTGGTGCTGGCAACCTCGATCGCGGAGACATCGCTGACCGTTCCGGGGGTGAGAATTGTCATCGATGGCGGGTACCGCCGCGCGCCGAAGCTGGATGTGGCGAGCGGGCTGACGCGGCTGGCGACCTTGCGGATAAGCCGCGCGGCGGCGGTGCAGCGCGCGGGGCGGGCAGGGCGGCAAGGGCCGGGGGTGGCGATCCGGCTATGGTCGGAGGCGCTGCACCGGGGGCTGCCGGGGTTTGAGACGCCGGAGATTCTGGAGGCCGAGCTCTCGGCGCTGGAGCTGGCCTGCGCGGCCTGGGGTGAGAGAAGCGATAGCCTGCCGTTTGTGGACGCGCCGCCGCCGGGTGCGGCGAAGGTGGCGCGCGCGCTGCTGGAGGAGTTGGGCGCGCTGGAGGCGAGCGGGCGGATTACCCCGCTGGGGCGCGAGATGGCGCGGCTGCGCGCGGCACCCCGGCTGGCGGCGATGATGCTGGCGGGGCAGAGCAAGGGCGAGCGCGCGCTGGCGGCGGATCTGGCGGCGATATTGGAGGAGCGGGATGTGCTGGGGCGGGATGCCTCGGCGGATGTCACGCTCCGGCTGGAGGCGCTGGCGGGCAAGATCGAGGGCGACCGGGCCGGGCTGGCGCGGGTGCGCCAGGCGGCGAAAATCTACCGCAACCGGCTGGGCGTGGGGCCGGTGCCGGGGGTTGGCGATGCCGGGGCGCTGCTGGCGGCGGCGTTTCCAGACCGCATCGGCCAGGCGCGGGGCGAGCCGGGGTCTTATAGGTTATCCGGCGGCGGCAGCGGCGCGCTGGGGGCAACCGACCCGCTGCGGCGGGCGCGGCTGCTGGTGGTGGCCTCGCTGGAGGCCAAGGGCGCCAAAATACGCCTGGCGGCGGGGCTGGATGCGGAGGATCTGCCCCCCGTGCTGCGGGCGCGGTGCAAGCGGGTGCGCGAATCAGGGTTTGACCCGGCAAGCGGCGGGGTGGTGCTGCGCGAGCGGGTGCGGCTGGGCGCGCTGGTGCTCACCGACAAATATCTGCCGCCCGCGCCCGAGGAGGTGCAGGCGGCGCTGGCCAAGGCGGTGGCCACCAGGCTGGAGGCGCTGGACTGGAGCGAGGCGGCGGAAAACCTGTGCGCCCGGGTGGCGGTGATGCGCGGGGTGGACCCGGATTATCCGGATTTGTCGCGCGCGGCGCTGGCGGCGGGCGTTGAGGACTGGCTGGCGCCCTATCTGGCGGGGATGAATCATCTGCGCGAGGTGAAGGGAGTTGATCTGGTGGCGGTGCTGCGCGGGATGATGACGCGCGAGCAGGCGCAGCGGCTGGATAAGGAGCTGCCCGTGGCGCTCAAACTGCCGCATGGCGAGGTGCGGGTGGATTATACCGGGCCGGTGCCGGTGGCCTCAGCGCGGGCGAAGGCGTTCTACGGGCTGGATGCGACGCCGAAGCTGGCGGGGGGCAAGGTGGCGCTGCAGATCGCGCTGCTCTCACCCGCCGGGCGGCCGATTGCGATCACCGCGGATCTGGCCGGGTTCTGGCGCGGCGGCTGGGCGGATGCGCGCCGCGACATGCGCGGGCGCTATCCACGGCATGACTGGCCGGAGGAGCCCTGGAAATAACGGCGCTTGATCCCGGCCGGAGCAAAGATTAGCGTGCAAACCATGTCCAGTCTCTCCATGCACTCGCCGGTTGGCGATCTCACTCTGTTTGCGGAGGGGGAGGAAATCGTCGCCCTGGAATGGGGCTGGGGCAGCATGCAGGCCCCATCGCCCGTGCTGCTGCGCGCCAAGGCGGCGCTGGAAGCCTATTTTGACGGCGAGGCCCTGCCTGATGATCTGCCGCTAAACCCGGCGGGCACCGCCTACCGCCGGAAGGTGTGGGCGGCGCTGCGGCAGATTCCGGCGGGGGAGACGCGCAGCTACGCCGATATCGCCGCCGTGGCCGGTGGCTCGGCGCGGTCCGCCGGCGGGGCGAACGCGGCCAACCCGATCCCGATATTGATCCCGTGCCACCGCGTGGTCGGCACCTCCGGCCTGGGGGGCTATTCGGGCGGCGAAGGGCTGGAGACCAAGCGCGCATTGCTGGAACTGGAAAAACTGGCGGGAGCCCAAAGCCGATGACCAAAGCGATCCGTATTCATGCCGTCGGCGGGCCGGAGGTGATGAAGTGGGAGCAGGTGCCGACACCGCAGCCGGGACCGGCGGAGGCGCTGATCCGCCATGAGGCGGTGGGGCTGAACTATATCGACGTGTATTTCCGCACCGGGCTCTATAAGACTCAGCTGCCGGCGACCCTGGGCATGGAGGGCGCGGGCGTTGTGCTCGCGGTGGGCGAGGAGGTGCGCGATTTGAACCCCGGTGACCGCGTGGCCTATGCCGGCGGGCCGCTGGGCGCCTATGCCACGGAGCGCGTGATCAGCGCTGACCGGCTGGTGAAGCTGCCCGAAACTATCGATTCCAAAACCGCCGCCGCGATGATGCTCGCGGGGATGACCGCGCAATATCTGCTGCACCGCACCTTCAAGGTGCAGGCGGGGCAGCATATTCTGGTGCATGCCGCGGCGGGCGGGGTGGGGCTGATCATCTGCCAATGGGCCAGCCATATCGGCGCCAATGTCATCGGGGTGGTCTCAACACCCGAGAAGGCGGCGCTGGCCGCCGCGAACGGGGCGAAGCACACGATCGTCGGCTATAGCGGGCTGGCGGCGGAGGTGAAGCGCATTACCGGCGGGGCGATGGTGCCCGTGGTGTATGACAGCGTGGGGCGCGATACCTTCAACGCCAGCCTGGACTGTCTGGCGCCGCTGGGGATGATGGTGAGCTACGGCAATGCCTCCGGCCCGGTGCCGCCGGTGGACCTCAACCTGCTCAGCGCCAAGGGCAGCCTCTTCCTGACCCGCCCGAGCTTCGCCACCTATACCGCGACCGCCGCCGACCGGCGCGCCGCCAGCGCCAGCCTGTTTGAAGCCGTGACCTCGGGCGTTGTGAAAATCCAGGTGAACCAGACATTCCCGCTGGAGAACGCCGCCGCCGCGCATGAAGCCCTGGAGGCCCGCAAAACCACCGGCAGCACAGTGCTGCTGCCCTGAAACGGCGCCCGGGTGCTTAAGGAGCTGATGCGCGCGCGGCGGTTCGCGCCGCTGTTCTGGACGCAGGCGCTGGGCGCGATGAACGACAATATGTTCAAGAACGCGCTGGTGGTGCTGGCGTTGTTCCGGCTGGCGCATCTGGGGCCGGTGGTGGTGGCGCTCTCGGGCGGGGTGTTTTTGTTGCCCTATGCGCTGTTTTCGGCCACCGCCGGGCAGATTGCCGATGCTGGCGAGAAGTCCCGGCTGATCCGCTGGGTGAAATTCTGGGAGCTGGGGCTGATGGCGCTGGCGAGCTGGGGGTTTTTGAGCGGGAATTTTGCCGTGCTGCTGGCGGTGCTGTTCGGGCTAGGGGTGCAGGCGGCGTTTTTCTCGCCGCTGAAATACGGGATTTTGCCGGATCATCTGGCCGGCGAGGAGCTGGTGGCGGGCAACGGGCTGGTGGAGGCGGGCACGTTCACCGGGATATTGCTCGGCACCGTGCTGGGGGGTGTGCTCTTGCTGCTGCCCGATGGCGCGATGGCGGCCTCGGGCGCGTGCCTGAGCGTGGCGGCGTTGGGGATTTTGGCGGCGTACCGGATTCCACCGGCGCCGAGCGCGCAGCCGCAACTGCGGCCGGGGTGGAATGTTGCCGCCGAGACCTGGGCGCTGGTGCGCCTGGCGCGGGAGAACGCGCCGGTGTGGTTCGCGATTTATGGGATAAGCTGGTTCTGGGCGGTGGGGGCGACGCTGCTGGCGGCGTTTCCCACGCTGGCGCGCCAGGTTCTGCATGCCGATGGCCATGTGGTGACGCTGATGCTGGCGGTGTTCGCGGTGGGGGTGGGGATTGGCTCGCTCGCGGTGGCGCGGTTCGTGAAGGATGCGTCGCTGCTGGCCTATGTGGCGGCGGCGGGGGCCGGGGTTTCAGTCTTCACCGCTGACTTTGCCTTCACCGCGCTGCGGGCGGGGAAATTGGGCACGGTGGCGGCGGTGCTGGGCGGTTTCGCCGGGTGGCATATGCTGGTGGATCTGCTGTTGCTGGCGGTGTGCGGGGGGGCGTTCTCGGTGCCGCTGTATGTGCTGTTGCAGGAGCGCTCGGCGGCTTCGCAGCGGGCGCGGATGGTGGGGGCGAATAACGTGATGAACGCGCTGGCGAGCGTGCTGGCGGCGGGGTTGACCGCGCTGCTCTACGCCCGCGGGGTTGGCGCGCCGGCCGTGCTGCTGGGGGGCGCGGCGGGGAATGCGCTGGTGACGTGGTGGATTTTCAGGGTTGTGCGCAGCGGGGTTCACCAGGGCAGCTCGACGCCGTCATAGGCCAGGAATTTGCCGGAATCGGCGGGGGTGAGGCAGGAGATGACGCTGAGCATCGCGGCCGCGGCCTGCGCGGGCGGACGCACGTTCAGCCCTGTTTTGGCGAAAGGGGCGGAGAGGCGCGTGCTCACCGTGCCGGGGTGCATGGCGAGGCAGATCGCATCCGGGCGTTTGTGGCGCAGCTCGATGGCGGCGGTGTGGATGATCTGGTTGAGCGCGGCCTTGGCGGCGCGGTAGCTGTACCAGCCGCCGGACTGGTTATCGCCGATGCTGCCGACCTTGGCCGAGAGGGTGACGAACACGGCGCGCTCGCCGCGCGGCAGCAAGGGGAGGAAATGCTTGAGCAGCAGCGCCGGGCCGATGGTGTTGATGGCGAAGGCGCGCGCCATGTGTTCCGGGCTGAGGGCGGCGAAGGTTTTCTCCGGCATGAAGCCGCCGCCATGCAGGAAGCCGGTGGCGTTGATGATGAGGGTGGGCGGGCTGGCGAGGCTGGCGGCGGCGGCGGCGATGGAGGCTTCGTCCTCAAGGTGCAGCGCCGGGGTGCTGCTGCGCGAGAAGCCCGTGGCCGTGGGGCCGAGCGCCTGGAGGAACGCCGCGCCGAGACCCCCGGAGGCGCCGATGACGATCTGGCTCATGCCGTTGCGGGTGTAAGCGGCGGATGGGGCATGCGGGTCCTCGGCCTGGGTGGTTGGGAGCCAAGGGTATCGCATTTGCGCCGCCGGGCAAGGCAGGGTGCGTTTTTTTGATTTGACAGGTCACACGCCGCGGGGGGCAGATTGGGGCATGCGGTTTTTGCTCCTGCTCGTGGTTTTTTGCGGCCTCGCCGGGCCAGGGCGGGCGCGGGATTATTACTTCAACGCCTCGGACGGCACGCGGCTGCATTATAGCGAGGTGGGGCCGAAGGGGGCGCCGATTATCGTGTTCGTGCCCGGGTGGACCATGCCGGGGTGGATTTTCGCGCCGCAGGCCAGGTATTTCCGCAAAAAATATCAGGTGGTGGAGTTTGACCCGCGCGGGCAAGGGCGCTCGCAGGTGAGCGCGGGCGGGTATGATCCGGTGCGGCGCGGGGAGGATATCGGCGAGCTGCTGGACCGGCTGCCGGGGCGGGTGGTGGTGGCGGGCTGGTCGCTCGGCGTGCTGGATACGCTGGCCTATATCCACCAGGACGGCGATGCGAAGCTGGCCGGGCTGGTGCTGATCGATAATTCAGTGGGGGAGAACCCGCCGCCGGTATGGGGGCCGTATCATCCGGGGCCGGTGCTGAGCCGCGATGCGAAGATGTATCAGTTTGTGTGCGGCATGTTCGAGACCAGGCAGTCCCCCGCGTATCTGGACCGGCTGACGCAGACCTGCTTGCGGCTGCCGGAGGCCGATGCGCAGGCGCTACTGCGCTACCCGGTGCCGCGTGAGCAATGGCGGGCGGATTTGCTCTCAACGCGCGTGCCGGTGCTGTATGTGGTGCGCCCGCATCTGCAGGCGCAGGCAGAGAATTTGCTGCGCGAGCGGGCGCACACGCATATTGCGGTGTTTCACAAAGCAGGCCATGCGCTGTTCGTGGATGAGGCGCCCCGCTTCAACGCGTTGATGGGTCATTTTTTGAAAAATTCTGTCTGGTGATAAAATATCTGCCGCTGTTCCTTGTCTCCGCCGCCGCCGTGGGGATGGAGACCGCCCTGACGCGCTATTTTGCCGTCGCGAGCTGGTCTGATTACGGGTATTGGGTGATTTCCATCGTGATGGTGGGGTTCGCGTTCTCGGGCGTGTTTCTGGCGCTGGCGCGTGAGCTTTTGGTGAAGCGCGCGGCGGTGTTGTTCGCGATGCTGCCATCGGTCCTGGTGGGCGGCGCGGCGCTGGGGTATTTTGCCACCATCATCAACCCGTTCAACCCGTTGCAGTTGCAAAACCCGGCGACCTATTTGCCGCAGCTTGCGAATATCGGGCTGTATTATGTGGCGCTGCTGCCGTTTTTCTTCGGCGCGGGGCTGTTTATTTCGCTCAGCTTCGTCACCAGCGCGCAGTCCCTCGGCCGGGTGTACGCGGCGGATCTGACCGGGGCGGGGGTGGGCGCGGTGCTCGTGCTGGGGCTGATGTTCCTGGTGCCGCCCTTTGCGCTGGTGCCCGCACTGCTGCCAGCACTGGCGCTGGCGCCGTGGTTTTTGGAAACATACCGGGTGCGCGCGGGGGTGGCGGCGCTGGTGGTGCTGGCGGGGGCGGAGCTGTTGCTGGCGCTGGGGCCGCAGGCGGCGGTGAGCCCGTATAAGCCGGTGTATCCGCCGCTGCATACGCCGGGCGCGCGGGTGCTGGCGCGGGTGGAGCGGCCGCAGGGGGAGTATCTGCTGCTCGATGATTTCACCGAGCGGGTGAATGACGATATTTCCAACGATGCGGCGATGCTGGGCTATGCCGACCCGCCGCGCAGCTATGGGCTGTACCGCGATGGCATTCGCATCGCCAGCCTGCCCAAGGCGGGGGCGCCGATGGCGAGCGGCTATGCGCCGGGCGCGCTGGATGCGCTGCCCTATGCGCTGGTGGCCAGGCCGGATGTGCTGCTGGTGGGGGCCTCGGGCGGGTTTCGCATCGCGGAGGTGCTGGCGCTGGGGGCGGCGCATGTAACGGCGCTGGAGCCGGAGCCGGTGCTGTACCGGGCGCTGAAGCATGGGCTGGGCGGCTCGCCCGCCTATCCGGCGGATGCGCGGGTGAGCATCGAGGACACACCGCCGCGGGCCGCGGTGGCGGGCGCAGCGGTGGCGGGCGCGCGAAAATTTGATGTGATCGATATTTCCGCCGATTTCATGGATGCGGCGCCGGCGAATGTGTATGCGGTGTCAGCGCAGGGGTTCGCGGCCGATCTGGGGGCGCTGAAGCCGGGCGGTGTGCTCTCGGTGCCGGTCTCGATCGAGGATTTTCCCGCCTATGCGCTGCGGATGCTGGCGAGCGTGAAGGCGGCGCTGGCGTTGCGCGGCATTGATGATCCGCGGGCGTATGTGGTGGTGTACCGCTCGGCGTGGAACGCGCGGATATTGGTGAGCGATGCGCCGTTCAGCGCGGCTGAGATAAATACGATTTTAAAGTGGTGCAATGACCGCTCGTTCGATGTCTCATACTACCAGGGCATGGACGTGAAGGCCGCGCGGGACAATTTGTATAACGATCTGCCTGCGGTCTCCTTCAATGATGATACGGTGACATCTTATGGCGCCGATGATTCCCTGGCCGACGAGGCGGGCGGGGTGCTGGCGGGGCGGCGCACCGTATCGGCGCGCGCGTTCGACCTGCGGCCGGTGACCGATGACCGCCCGGCGTTTTACGCGATTTTGCGGCTGGGCAAACTCTCGCTGCTGCTGGCCCGGTTGCAGATATTGCCGCAGGCGGAGATCGGCGCGCTGGTGAACCTGGCGGTGCTGGCGCAGGCGGCGGTGATCGCGCTGCTGGTGCTGCTGGTGCCGCTGGCGGCGCCACGCCAGGCGGGCGGGGCGAAGGTGGCGCTGGCCCGGTCTGTTTTTTATTTTCCCGCATTGGCGCTGGGGTTTTTGTTTCTGGAAATTTTCGGCATCGAGCGGGCGAGCGCCTTCCTCGATGACCGGGCGGCCGGGTTCTCGCTGGTGCTGAGCGCGATGCTGATATTCTCCGGGCTGGGGAGTTTTCTCTCCGGCCGGTTCAGCGCGCGGCCAGGGCGCGCGGTGTGGGGCACGGCGGGGGTTGTGCTGGTGTGGGCGCTGGGCGCGATGATGCTCAGCCCCGGCGCGCTGGCGGGAAGCGATCTGACATTCGGGCTGAAGGCGGTGCTGGTGGTGGGGGCAATGGCGCCGGTGAGCCTTGCCATGGGGCTGCCGTTTCCGCTTGGGCTGGAGCAGGAGGAACAGCGGTTTTACCTGGCCTGGGCCTGGGGGCTGAATGGCGCGTTTTCGGTTGTGGCGACGCCTCTGGCCAACCTGATGTTGCGCAATATTGGGTTACATGCGGTTTTAGGCGGCGCGATTGTGATGTATGGGATCGCCGCGATGAGTTTCCCCGCCTATGGAAAGAGAGAGACAGCTTGGTTCAGTTCAATGAGAAAATCAGCCGCCGTGGATTGATGGCGGGCGCCGCCTCGCTGGCGGCAATGCCAGCACTGGCCGCCACGCCCGCTGCGGGCGCCGATGCACCCGTGCCCGCCATGCTCAGCGTGCCGATGACGCCTAACGGCAAGCCCTGGGACCGGGAAGCTTTTCAGGCGGCGATGGCCGCGGGGGGCAGGCCGCTCAGCCTGACCGATGCGCAGTTCGCCGCCATTCAGGCCCGCAAGCCCGCCGCGATGGCGGCGATCGAGGCTTATCTGAAGCTGCGGCTGGGTTCCGCCGACCCGCTGGTGCTCGCCGCCTTCCAGGCGCTGCCGCGCGAGTATTACCATTATAATTACGAGCAACACCGCTCCACCTGCGGCGATGCCTATGACATTCCGGCCAAGCCCTGGGCCATCGGCTACGGCTCGGCGCTCTCGGATTACCTCGGACAGGCGTATATGACCCAGGTGATCGCGCCCAAGCCTGGCGAGATTTCGCTGGAGATCGGCACCGGCTCGGGGTTCCAGAGTTCGCTGCTCTCGCGGATCGTGGACCATGCGTATTCCATCGAGATCATCGAGCCGCTGGGCAATGCGGTGAAACCTATTTTTGGCCCCCTGGGTTACGACAATGTGACCACCAAGGTCGGCGACGGCTATTACGGATGGCCTGAGCAGAAGGGCGGGTTTGATATCATCATCGTGACCTGCGCCGCCCAGTATGCGCCGCCAGCACTGTTCGCGCAGCTCAAGCCGGGCGGGCGGATGATCATCCCGATCGGGCAGCCGTTCAAGCAGGGGCAGGTTTTTTACGTCTACCACAAAGATGCCACGGGGAAGATCCATTCCCGCCGGGATATGGGATGCTTCTTCATCCCGATGACGGGGGCGATGATGAAGGTGCCGGCGGCGCAGGCGAGCGCCTCGCCGGCGTAAGCGCGGTTGATTGGAATGAAACAAGGTTTGCAAATTAAGGGAGAGGTTTCTTGATAAAACCGTTGCGTAAGGCCGTGTTGCCCGTGGCCGGGCTTGGAACCCGCTTTTTGCCGGCGACCAAGGCGATGCCGAAGGAAATGTTGACCGTGGTGGATATGCCGCTGATCCAGTACGCGGTGGATGAAGCGCGCGCGGCGGGGATCGAGCAGTTCTGCATGGTGACGGGGCGGGGCAAGACCGCGCTGATCGACCATTTCGATATCGCTTTCGAGCTGGAAGCCACGCTGGCGGAGCGCAACAAGGGCGAGGCGTTGCAGCTGCTGCGCTCGGAGGCGATGCCGCCGGGCTCCATCTCCACCGTGCGCCAGCAGGTGCCGCTGGGGCTGGGCCATGCGATCTGGTGCGCGCGCACCTTCATCGGCGATGATCCGTTCGCGATTTTGCTGCCCGATGACCTGGTGCTGAGCCAGACCCCCTGCATGAAGCAGCTGGCCGATGTGTACCACGAGACCGGCGGCAATGTGGTGGCGGTGACGCAGGTGCCGCGCGAGCAGACCAACCGCTACGGTATTTTGAAGATCGGCGAGACCCAGGGCAACCGCGTGGAAGTGACCGGGCTGGTGGAAAAACCGGCGCCTGCGGATGCGCCCTCCGACCTCTCGATCATCGGCCGCTATGTGCTGCTGCCCGAGGTGATCACCTATCTCTCGCAAATGGAGCGCGGGGCGGGCAACGAGGTGCAGCTGACCGACGCGATGGCCAAGATGATCGGCCATACGCCCTTCCACGGGCTGAAGTTCGAGGGTAAACGCTTTGATTGCGGCGATAAGATCGGCTTTCTGGAGGCGCAGATCGCCTTCGCGCTGGCGCGGCCGGAAATGGCTGACGCGGTGCGCGGGTTCCTTAAAAATTATGTAAATGCGTGAGGCTGCAATGAGTTTTTCCCATAAATTCCACACCAGCTCGCTGCGCGAGTACGATATCCGCGGCATTGTCGGCGAGACGCTGCATGAGGCGGATGCGTTTGCCATCGGCCGGGTGTTCGGCTCCATCGTCACCGAGGCGGGGGGCAAGAAAATCGCCGTTGGGCGCGATGGGCGGCTGTCCTCGCCGTCGCTGGAGGCGGCCTTGATACAAGGGCTGATGGCCAGCGGGGCGGAGGTGATCTCCATCGGCCAGGGGCCGACGCCGATGCTCTATTACGCCGCCTTCACCGAGCCCACGGATGGCGCCGTGATGGTGACGGGGAGCCACAACCCGTCCAACTACAACGGGTTCAAGATGATGCTCGGCAAGAAGCCGTTCTTTGGCCAGGATATTCTGAACCTGGGCAAGCGGGCGGCGGCGGGCGAGGTTGTGCCCGAGGCCAAGGGCAGCGTGGCGCAAAAGGACGTGTCCGCGGCGTATATCGCGCGGATCATGCAGGACTGGGACGGCGAGAAGAAGCTGAACGTGGTCTGGGATAACGGCAATGGCGCGGCGGGCGATGTGCTGGCCGAGCTGGTGAAAAAACTCCCCGGCAAGCACAAGGTTTTAAACGGCAAGATCGACGGGACCTTCCCCGCGCATCACCCTGACCCGACCGTGCCGAAGAATCTGGAACAGCTGATCGACGCGGTGCGCAAGGAAGGGGCCGATGTGGGCGTGGCCTTTGATGGCGATGCGGACCGGATCGGCCTGGTGGACAATGAGGGCAATATCCTCTTTGGCGACCAGTTTTTGATTCTGATGGCGCGCGATGTGCTGCGCGAGCACCCGGGTGCGACGATCATCGCCGATGTGAAGGCCAGCCAGGTGTTGTTCGACGAGGTGGCGAAAGCCGGTGGCAAGCCGCTGATGTGGAAGACCGGGCATTCGCTCATCAAGTCCAAAATGGCCGAACTCGGCTCGCCGCTGGCGGGGGAAATGTCGGGCCATATATTCTATAACGACAAATGGTATGGGTTTGACGACGCGCTGTATGCCGCCGTGCGGGTGCTGGGCGTGATCGCGCGCGGCGGCGAGAGCGTGGCGCAGTTCCGCGCCAGCCTGCCGCATGTGGTGAATACGCCGGAACTGCGGTTCGATTGCACCGAGGACCGCAAATTCGAGGTGGTGAAGGAGGTCGCGGCGCGGCTGAAGGCCAGCGGGGACAAAGTCTCCGATACCGATGGCGTGCGGGTGAATACCGAGGATGGCTGGTGGCTGCTGCGCGCCTCCAATACTCAGGCGGTGCTGGTGGCGCGGGCTGAGAGCACCTCGGAGGCCGGGCTCTTGCGGCTCAAATCCGAGCTGGCGGGCCAGTTGGCGGCATCCGGCCTGGCGCCTGACTTTTCCGGCGCCAACGCCGGGCATTAAAGCCGGGCATTAAAAAAGTAAGGGCGGAGCTGCGCAATGCGGCTTCGCCTTTTGCGTCCGCCGCGCTAAAAGCGGGTATGTCGATACCGTTTATAAAGATGCATGGGGCCGGCAACGATTTTGTCGTGCTGGATGGGCGCGAGACGCCGTTGAACCTGCCTGCGGCGGTGGTCCGCCATGTCGCCGACCGCCGGTTGGGCGTCGGCTGCGACCAGCTGGTGATATTGGAACCGGATGCCGAGGGGGCGGATGTGTTCATGCGCATTTTGAATGCGGATGGTACGGAGGCCGGTGCCTGCGGCAATGCAACACGCTGCGTGGCGGCGCTGCTGGCCGAGGAAAGCGGCGAGCGGCAGGTGAGCATCCGCACCATTTCCGGCCTGCTGAAGGCGGAAATCATGGGGCCTGGGCTGGTAGAGGTGGACATGGGCCCGCCGCGGCTGGAATGGGGCGAGATACCGTTGAGCAGCCCGGCGGACACGTTGCACCTGAACCTGGGGCTGGGGCCGGTTTTTGATCCGGCGGCATGCTCCATGGGCAACCCGCATGCGACGTTCTTCGTCGAGGATTTTCTGCTGCCCATCGAGAATATCGGGCCGCAGCTGGAACGCCATAAGATGTTTCCCGAGCGCGCGAACATCGGCTTCGCCAAGGTGGAAAGCCCGCGGCGGATACGCTTGAAGGTTTGGGAGCGCGGGGCGGGGCTGACGCAGGCCTGCGGCTCGGGCGCGTGCGCGGCGGTGGTGAACGCGCAGCGCCGGGGGCTGACGCACGGGCCGGTGAGCGTGGTGATGGATGGCGGCGAATTGTTGATAAGCTGGGCCGGCGGGGATGGGCATGTGCTGATGCGCGGCCCGGCCGAGACCGCATTCACGGGCGTGCTGCCGGAGATTTTGTAATGGCGTCAG
>JAJZCG010000074.1 GCA_021846225.1 Pseudomonadota bacterium
GGCCGCGCATCACGCTCATCACGCCGCCGCCGCCCTCGGGCCGCTCCCAGGCCGTGCGGACGAAGCGGCCGGGATGGCCCCCCGCTTCGTCCTCTATTTCCTCAAAAGCGGCGCATATCCGGTCCCGCAAGGCGGCGAACCAGGCGGTGGCGGCGGGTTTCAGGGCATCATGGGCGGGGAGGGCTGCTAAATCATTCATATTGAAATCATCATACGGGCTTCATGGACGATCATCCACTCTTGAAATTTTCCGGCGTTCCCGCCATGCGTGTTCGTGGATAATTTGCGCGGCAGGAGACGAGATGGCTGATACGTCACAACATGCGATGGAGCACGGCGGGGAATCCCGGCGTGATTTTTTAAAAATCCTTACCGTGGCAAGCGGCGCCGTGGGCGCGGGCGCGGTCATCTGGCCGTTCATTGATGCTCTGGGCCCCGACGCCAACGGCACGGCGGCGGCGCATCTCATCGTCAACGTCGCGGGCATCCCGGAAAATTCAGCGATCACCGTCACCTGGAATGGCCTGCCGATCTACATCCGCAAGCTGACCGCGCAACAGATCGCCGATACGAAAGCCGTAGTCACCAGCACATTGGTTGACCCCGCCAGCTTCAACAGCCGCGTGAAGCCCGGCTACGATAGCTTCGTCGTCGTCGTCGGCCTCAACACCGGTTCGCCCTGCGCCCTGGAAGGCAACGCCCCGGCGGACCCGCGCGGTCCCTTCGACGGCTGGCTCTCCCCTTGCGACGGCAGCGTCTACGACCCGCTGGGCCGTGTGCGCGGCGGCCCGTCGACCAAAAACCTCGTGATTCCGCGCTTCAAATTCATCAACGACGCGCAAATTCAGTTCGGCTGAGGACCAGCATTATGAGCACAGACGTTAAAAAATCCTGGCAGGCCACCCGGCTGCCCTGCCCCGCCAAGGAAACCGGGAGCTGCACCCCCACGCTGGAGCGCGGCGCGCCATATCTGGCCAGGCTGCCCGCCCTCATCACCGGCGCGGCGCTGCTCCTGCTCGCCTCCGGCTTCGTGCTGGCGGTGTACTACAACCCGGACCACGGGTTTGCCTCCATCCAGTTCATCGCCCGCAACGTCAACAGCGGCTGGCTGATCCAGGGCTTCCACACCACCGGCGCGACCATGCTGTTCGCCGCCGTGTATCTGCTTCTCTTCCGTGACATCTACCGCCGCGCCTACACGGCGCCGGGTGAGCTGGTCTGGCTGCTGCGCGTCAAGCTGTTCGCCCTGCTGCTGCTCGTTGGCTGGCTCGGCTATGCCTTGAGCGACGGCGCCGTTGCCTACTGGAGCCTGACCGATGCCGCCAACGCGGCAACCGGCCTTGGCGGCGTGGCCGGGGTCATCGGCCGCTGGTTCTTCGGCGGGCCGAACGGTGCGGGCACCCTCGCCCGGCTGGAAGTTTTCCACGCCGTGCTGGCGCTGGCCGTTCTCGGCGCCCTTGGGGCGCACCGCTGCGCCACCCGCGCCCTGGCCCGTCAGGCCAAACCGAAGCACCCGGTGAGCTGCCACCCCTATTACACCGCGCAGACCTTCGCGGCCTTCACGGTATTCGCCCTCATCTTCGCGGTGCTGATGTTCTTCGCGCCGCATTACGGGCTCAACCCCCTCAACCGCGCCGCGGCGGACTCGCTCATCATCCCCGCCGTGCTCAGCCCGCCCTGGTATCTGGCCCCGGTCAGCGCCGTGGCTTCGGTGTTCTCCACCACCTTGGGAAGCATTTTCGGCGTCATCGCCATGCTGGCCGTGCTCGCGGCCCTGCCCTGGCTCGACCGCTCATCGCCCACCGGCAAGCGCGGCCTGGTCTACCGCCTGCTCATGGGGCTGCTGCTGCTCGATGTCATCGGCCTGGGCTGGAGCGTATCCGACCCCGCCTGCACCATATCCGGCGGCCTCACTGTGTTTTTCACCATCTGGTATTTTTTCCACTTCCTGGTGCTTACCCCGCTGGTCACAGCCTTGGAGGCTAAATAATGCGCCGTCTTTTCGCTCCTCTCCTGGCCGCGGGCCTGTTGTTCAGCGCCACCGCTCATGCCGAAGACACCCTCACCCCCCTGCACTGGCAGTCCCAGGGCAGCTTCGGCAGCTTCGATAAAGCCGCCGTGCAACGCGGCTTTCTGGTTTATCAAAGCGCCTGCGCCAGCTGCCACTCAGCCAGCGCGCTGCACTACCGCGACCTGGAAGCCCTGGGTTTCTCCCCGGAGCAGGCCGCAGGCATCGCCGCCAGCGTGAAGCTGGCCAACGGCGCCCCCGCCACGCTCGATGACACCTTCAAGCCCGCCGCCGTGCCGGCCTCCGCCTTTGGCGGCGCGCTGCCGCCGGACCTCTCCACCATCGAGAGCGCGCGCCCGCACGGGCTGGACTATGTCTACAACCTGCTCACCGGCTATAGCGCCGCCCCGGCCAGCGTCACCCTGCTGCCCGGCCGGTTTTATAACACCGGCTACCCCGGCCAGCAGATCGCCATGCCCCAGCCGCTGAAGGGCAACGATGTCGTCTACGCCGACGGCACCGCCGCCACCCTGCCTCAGGAAGCCTCCGATGTTTCCGCCTTCCTCGCCTGGTCGGCTGACCCCAACCTGGACGAGCGCCATGAGATCGGCGTGCGCGCCGTGCTCTTCCTGCTGTTCCTGAGCATCATCGCCATCGCCACGAAGCGTAAAATCTGGCGCGAAACGGCCTGAACCGCCGCGTCCCGGCAGCACGAGAACGGCGCCCCGCCCAGGGCGCCGTTTTTGTATCCCCATGGTCAAACCGGGGCAAAAATCCTAAACGGGCGCCACCACATTCTCCAGCAAGGGTAACGGCATGTCTCACACCACCCCCGTCATCGGCATCATCGGCGGCTCCGGGCTGTATAATATCGAGGGCCTGACCAACACGCGCTGGGAGCGGGTCGCCACCCCCTGGGGCGAGGCCTCCGACGAGCTGCTGATCGGTGAATTCGCCGGCACCAGGGTCGTCTTTCTGCCCCGCCATGGCCGCGGCCATAAAACCCCGCCCAGCGCGCTCAACTACCGCGCCAATATCGATGCGCTAAAGCGCGTGGGGGTTACCGACATCATCTCCCTTTCCGCCGTCGGCTCGCTGAAGGAGGAACTCCCCCCCGGCCATTTTGTCATCGTTGACCAGTTCATCGACCGCTCCTTCGCGCGCGAGAAAAGCTTCTTTGGCCCCGGCTGCGTCGCGCATGTCTCCATGGCCCACCCCACCTGCCCGCGCCTGGGCGACGCGCTGGAAGCCGCCGCCACCGAACTCGGCCTGCCGGTCACCCGCGGCGGCACCTACCTCGTCATGGAAGGCCCGCAATTCTCCACTTTGGCCGAGAGCAACCTCTACCGCTCCTGGGGCTGCTCGGTCATCGGCATGACCAACATGCCCGAGGCCAAGCTCGCCCGCGAGGCCGAGATCGACTACGCCAGCATCGCCATGGTGACCGATTACGACTGCTGGCACGAAGAGCACGACGCCGTGACGGTCGACGCCGTGGTGCGCGTGTTGCTCGACAACGCCGAGAAGGCCCGCAACCTGGTCAAATCCGTGCTGCCCAAACTCGGCGCCCCGCGCGGGCTCTGCCCCGCTGGCTGCGACCGCGCGCTGGAATACGCGCTCATCACCGCGCCGGAAGCCCGCGCCCCCGCCATGCTGGCGAAACTGGACGCGGTGGCCGGCCGCATCCTCTGACTTCAAAAGGCCGCTTCACGCCCCCGGCGGCGGCCTCTTGGTTTTACCCCCGGCAAGCTGCTAGCCTGCGGTCATGATCCTCCCCGGCGCGCTCGCGGCTTTCCTGCTCGCCTTTCCGGCGCTGTTCTCCATCGTCAACCCGCTGGGCGGCGCGATCATCTTCAATGAGGTCACCATCCAGCAGTCGCACGCCCAGCGTGTCGCGCTGGCCCGGCGCGTGGCGGTGTATTCCACCCTGGTCATGCTGGTCTCGCTCTGGGCTGGCACCTATATCCTCAGCTTCTTCGGCATTTCGCTCAACGCCCTGCGCATCGCAGGCGGCATCGTCGTCTCCATGCGCGCCTACGAGATGCTCTCCGCGCCCGATACGACCTCGGCGCGCAAGGAGCAGGAAGCCCGCCCAGTCGGCGAGGCGCACAGCCAAAATCTCGCCGGCTTCGCCTTCTTTCCGCTCACCCTGCCCTTCACCACCGGGCCGGGGACCATTGCGGTCGCCGTGTCGCTGGGCACCGTCCGGCCAGATGGCCTCGCCGCCATGGCGGCGTTCTACACCGGCGCCAGCCTCGCGGTTTTCACCCTGTCGCTCCTCATCTGGCTCTCCTACACCACCGCGGACCGCATGGCCGCCATACTGGGCACCGTCGGGCGGCAAGTCACCTCGCGCATCGCGGCCTTTCTGCTGCTGGGCATCGGCGTACAAATCGCCCTCTCCGGCATCATTCCCGTATTGCACGAGGCGCTGGGCAGATAAGCGCAAAATCGCAGGTGCAAGTTGTAAGCGCGCTTATAATGTAGTGCGCTATGAATCAGGACTTCGATCGCGACATGTTTGTGCTGCTGCATGATGTAGCCCGGCTGAGCCGCGTCGAGGCGGACAAGCGCGCCCGTGTGATGGGCATGACCCGCGCGCAATGGGGGCTGCTGCTGCGCCTGGCCCGCAACCCCGGCCTCAGCCAGAAAGAGGTGGCGGATCTGCTGGAGGTCGAGCCGATCTCCGTCGCCCGGCTGGTGGATCGTCTAGCCGCCGCGGGCCTGGTGGAGCGCCGTGCCGACGAGCAGGACCGGCGCATCTGGCGCCTCCACCTGCTTGCGCGCGCCACCGCCATGCTGGAGGAAATCACCCATCAGCGTGAAATTCTGGCAGCCCTCATTGCCGAGGGCATCTCGGACTCCACCCGCGAGACCATCATCGCCGGGCTGCAACGCATGAAAACCAATTTATTGCATTTAGAATCAGCCCCCGTCCTCAAGGAGCCGGCGTAATGTCCCAGGCGAACACCGTGGCACGGGAAAAAAACGCCCCGCCGGTCCCTCCCGGCGCCGAAGCCGTCCGGCGCATCAACCGCAGCCGCTGGCTTCGCCCGCTGCTCATGTTCGGCGGCACTTTCCTCGTGGTCCTCGCCACACTCGCGTACTGGCTCACCAGCGGGCGCTATGTCAGCTCCGACGACAGCTATGTCGACGCCGCGAAGGTCTCCCTCTCCACCGATGTCTCCGGCCTCGTCGCGGCTGTTTATGTGCATGACAACCAGCATGTCACCGCCGGTCAGCCGCTGTTCAGCCTCAGCCAGACCGGCTTCAACATCGCCGTCGCCGCCGCGCGCGCGCAGCTGGCGCAAGCGGTGCTGGATGTAGAAGCCGCCAAGCGCGGCTATGCGCAGGCATTGGCCCAGATCGGCCAGCAAAAAATCCAGATCGCCCGCGATCAGGCAAACCTCGCCCGCTTTGCCGCCGTGGTTCGCAATGGCGGCGTCACCCGCTCAACCTTCGACGATGCGCAGTTCGCCCTCGCCGCCGATCAGGCCAAGCTTGACGAGCTGCAACAGGCCGCCGGGCTGCAACTCACCAAACTCAGCGGCAACGCCGATATTCCCGTGCAGGACACCCCCGCCTACCAGAGCGCCGAGGCGGTGCTGAACAATGCGCTGGTCTCGCGCAAGGACAGCGTGGTGCGCGCGCCCTACTCCGGCTATGTCACCCAGGTTGAGCAGTTGCAGCCGGGCATGTACCTCCCCGCCGGCACCGCCGCCTTCGGGCTCGTCTCGGATACCGATGTGTTCATCACCAGCCAGCCGAAGGAGAACGATCTCACCTGGGTGCGCGATGGCCAGAACGTCACCGTCACCGTGGATAGCTACCCCGGCCAGACCTGGAAGGGCGTGGTCGAGAGCATCAGCCCGGCCAGCGGCTCGGAGTTCTCAATTCTTCCGGCGCAGAATTCCTCGGGCAACTGGGTCAAGGTGGTGCAGCGCATTCCCGTGCGCATCAAAATCACCTCCGGGCCGCAGGGTCTTCAGCTGCGCGATGGCATGAGCGCGGAAGTCTCCATCGACACCCGCCACCACAGGCATCTTTCGGACCTGTTCTGATGCATCCCCCGCCCGGCGCGGACGAGGACACGCCAAACCGCGCGCTGCTCACCATCTGCCTGATGATCGCGACGCTGATGCAGGCGCTGGACTCCACCATCGCCAACGTCGCCCTGCCCTACATGCAGGGCACCTTGTCCGCCTCCTACGACCAGATCACCTGGGTGCTGACCTCCTACGTCGTCATGGCCGCGATCATGACCGCCCCGGTCGGCTGGCTCTCGGCGCGCTTTGGCCGCAAAAACCTGTTCATCACCTGCCTGGTGGGCTTCACCATCACCTCCATGCTCTGCGGCCTCGCCGGATCGCTGAACCAGATCGTCCTCTACCGCCTGCTGCAAGGCGCCTTCGGCGCGGCGCTGGTGCCGCTCAGCCAGTCCACCATGATGGACATCTACCCCGCCGCCCAGCGCGGCACCGCAATGTCCATCTGGGGCATGGGGGTCATGGTCGGCCCCATCCTGGGCCCCACGCTCGGCGGCTACCTCACCGCCAATTTTGACTGGCGCTACGTCTTCTTCGTCAACCTGCCCTTTGGCATCGCCGCCATCGCCGGGCTGGCGCTGCTCATGCCCAAGATGAAACCGCGCGGCACCAGCAAATTCGACTGGACCGGCTTTGCCGTGCTCTCAATCGCCCTCTCGGGGCTGCAAATCGCGCTGGACCGCGGCCAGGAGCTGGACTGGTTCTCCTCAACCACCATCACCGGCTGCTTCATCATCGCGGGCCTCGGCTTCTACCTGTTCACCGTGCACATGCTCACCGCGCGCAACACCTTCATCCCGCGCGCCGTGTTCGCTGACCGCAACTTCCTCGCCGCCCTCATCACCATGGGCTCGGTCGGCATGGTGCTGCTGGCGTCCTCGGCGCTGCTGGCGCCTTATCTGGAAAACCTCGGCAACTACCCGGTGGCAACCGCGGGCCTGGTCATGGCGCCGCGCGGCGTGGGCACCATGGCCGCCATGCTGGTCGCGGGGCGGCTGGTCAACCGCAGCGATGCACGGCTCCTCATGCTTGCGGGCTACCTCATGCTGGGCTTTTCCATCTACATGCAGGAAGGCTGGACGCCCGATGTCAGCCAGGCCTACATGGTGCTCACCATTTTCATCCAGGGCCTCGGGCTGGGCTTCGTCTTCGTGCCGCTGCAGGTCGTCGCCTTCTACACACTCCCAGCCGAACTGCGTACCCAGGGCACCTCCCTGCTCAGCCTGGTGCGCAATGTCGGCAGCGCGGTGGGCATCTCGCTCACCTCCGCGCTGTTGAGCCGCGCCACCCAATATGTTCATGCCAATCTGGCGCAATTCATCACCCCCTTCAGCCGGCCGCTGCAAACCGGCGGCGCGGTCAGCCGGCTGCTCAATCCCGCAACACCTCACGGCGCCGCGCTGCTCGATTCCATGATCAACACCCAGGCGCAGATCATTGCGTATATGGATGATTACAAATTCATGCTGTTCAGCACCATTCCGGCCATGGCCTGCCTGTTGCTGATGCGCCATCCAGAAGCGAGTCATCCGCAAGCCAGCCAGCCCGCCGCCGGCCACACCGCCCTCGAATAACCTTCCCCGCCCCCGGCTGTCGACAACCCAGCCTTAACTGCCGCATGGTAGCCACGGAGGGCACGGGCATTGGCGGATAATTTGCAGACCGAAATCATGGTAATCCGCCAGAGCGGATTGTTTCTCTCGCCGTGGTATCTCGCGCAGCACCGCGATGTCGAAGCGCGCGGCGAGGATGGCGTTTCGCATTTCTGCCAGATCGGCTGGCGCAACGGCGCGCGGCCCAACCCGTATTTTGATCCTGCCTGGTATCTCGCCCAGAATCCTGAAATCGCCGCCGCCGGGGTCAACCCGCTGCTGCACTACATCGCCTTTGGCGACGCCGAGGGCCGCGACCCTTCGCCGTATTTCTCCGTGCGCTGGTACCGCGAAACCTACGGCCTGACCGCGCCCGGCCTCAGCCTGCAACACTATCTGGACCGCCGCTTCACCGGTCAGGTCAGTCCCGTGCCGCTGTTTGATGCCGCCTATTACCTGGAACACAACCCCGATGTCGCCGCCGGCGGCGCCGACCCGTTCGAACATTTTCTCATATTCGGCGCCGCCGAGGGCCGCAACCCCTCAGCCGAGTTTGACATCGCCTTCTACCTGAACCGTTACGATACGCTTCTCGGCGGCCAGAACCCGCTGCTGCACTATCTGGCCAACCGCGAGAGCGGCCAGTTCATGCCCGCCCGGCCCGCCCGTGAAGGGCTGATCCCCGCGGCGCTGAAACTCGCCACCCGCCCCTCGCCGCATTTCGAGGAACTGCGCCCCCTCCCCGCCCACGCGCAGCGCAAAGCCAGGCTGCTGGCCTACTACCTGCCGCAATTCCACCAGATCCCCGAGAACGATGCCTGGTGGGGCAAGGGCTTTACCGACTGGACCAACCTGGGCCGCGCCCTGCCGCGCTTCGCCGGGCATCTGCAACCGCGCGTCCCGCGCGACCTTGGCTATTACGCGCTGGACAATCCCCAAACCCTGCCCCGCCAGATCGCCATGGCCAAAGCCGCCGGGCTTTCCGGCTTCGTCTTCTACACCTACTGGTTCAACCGCCACCGGCTTTTGGAGAAGCCGCTCGAGCAGCTCCTCGCCGACGCTAGCCTGGATTTTCCCTTCTGCGTGATGTGGGCGAACGAGAACTGGACCCGCCGCTGGGACGGGCTGGAGCGCGAGGTGCTGATCGCGCAGGAATATCTGGAGAGCGACGATGCCGCGCTCGTCGCCTGCTACGCGCGCCTCTTCGCGGACCCGCGCTACATCCGCGTGCAGGGCCGCCCGCTCTGGATGATCTACCGCGTCACCCTCATCCCCGCCGCCGCCGCGCGCATCGCGAAATGGCGCCGGATGTTCCGCGAACTGCATAACGAAGACCCGCTGATCGTCATGGCCCAGAGCCTGGGCGATTACGACCCCGCACCCTACGGGCTGGACGGCGCGGTGGAATTCCCCCCCCACAAGCTCAGCCAGGAAACCGAACGCCTCAACGGCACGCTCGACCTGCTGGACCCCGATTTCAACGCCACGGTGCATGACTACGAAGCCCTCGCGCAAACCTCGCTGCGTATTCCCCCCCCGGATTATCCGCTGATCAAAACCATCGTCCCCGGCTGGGACAACGACCCGCGCCGCGAGGGCAAGGGCCTGGTCCTGCACGGCGCCACGCCGGACAAATACCAGGCATGGCTGGAAAAACTCGTAGACTACACCGCGAAGCATCCCTTCCATGGCGAGCGGATCCTGTGCGTGAACGCCTGGAACGAATGGGCCGAGGGCGCCTTTCTGGAACCCGACGTTCACTTCGGCGCCGCCTTCCTCAACGCCACCGGCCGCGCCCTCTGCGAGCGCGCCACCGCCGGATTTTCGGCCGGGATTCTGCTGATCGGGCACGATGCCCACCCGCACGGCGCCCAGCTTCTGCTGCTGCACATCGCGCGCCGCCTGCGCCGCCAATGGGGCATCAAGGTGCATCTGCTGCTGCTCGGCGTCGGCCCGCTGCTCGGCCCGTATTACGAGACCGCCGATGTCGCCATCGCCTACGATAAAACCATCATCGGCAACCTGCTGGATAAATACCGCGCCGCCGGCATCCGCAGCGCCATCGTCAACTCCGCGGCCTGCGCGCGCGTGGTGCCTTGGGCAGAACAACGCGGCATCAAAACCACGTTACTGGTGCACGAGCTGCCGCAGCTGCTGCAAGAATATAACCTTGAAATCCAGGCCCGGCTCGGCGCCGCCGCCGCCAGCCATCTGGTATTCGCCGCCAGCTACGTTGCTGAAAAATTCACCGCCGCGCTCAACCTGCAACACGCCAGCCGCATCATCCTGCCGCAAGGCAACTACCAGAACATGGCCTTCAACGCCGCCACGCGGGCGCGCATCCGCCGCGCGTTGAACATCGAGGACGAAGACTTCCTCGTGCTCGGCGCCGGGTTCGGCTACATCCGCAAGGGGTTTGATCTCTTCCTGCAACTGGCGCGAAAATTCTCAACCCAGCGCGGCAGCGTGCATTTCATCTGGGTGGGGGATATCGAGCCAACACTGCGCACCTACCTCGCCCCGGAAATGAACAAGCTCATCGCCACCGGCCGCTTCCACCACATCCCCTTCACCGAGCGCGTTGCCGAATATTTCTCCGCCGCTGACATCTTCACCCTCACCTCGCGTGAGGACCCCTACCCCACCGTGGTGATCGAGGCGCTGGCCTGCGGCATCCCTTGTGTTGCCTTCGACGAATCGGGCGGCATCCCCGAGCTGCTGCACCGCGAAAAGGCCGGCCGCGTCGCCCGGCTGGCCGATATGGACGACTTCCTGGCGCAGATGACCAGCCTGCTCGACCATGAAAAACTGCACCAGCTCCGCCCGCGCCTCGCCGCCATGGCCGCGGAAAAGTTTGACTTCCCCGCCTATGTGGAAAAACTGCTGCACCTGGCCCAGCCCGGCCTGCGCAGCGTCAGCGCCGCCGTCATCAACTACAATTATGCCCGCCACCTGCCCGCGCGCCTGGAATCAATCTTCGCGCAGACCTACCCGCTGGCCGAAATCCTCTTTCTTGACGATGCCTCGACAGACACCTCCCTCACCGTCGCGCAAACCACGGCTGATGCCGCACAGCGCGAAATCCGCATCATCGCCAATGCGGCAAACACCGGCTCCGTCTTCGCGCAATGGCGCCGCGCCGCGCGCGAGGCCAAAGGCGAGTTCATCTGGCTCTGCGAGGCCGACGACAGCGCCGCCCCCACCTTTCTCTCCCGCCTCATGGAAGCCATGAGCGGCGCCCACCCACCCCTGCTCGCCTTCACTGACAGCCGCGCCGTGGATGAGACCGGCAAACAGGTCATGCCCAGCTACCAATCCTATTATTTCGACTCCGGCGTGAAAGAGCTGGCGGCCTCGGGCATCTGGGAGGCGCGGACTTTCGCGCAGCGCATCCTTGCGGTGCGCAACCTCATCCCCAATGTCAGTGCCGTGCTCTGGCGGCGCGAGGCCCTGCTGGCAGCGCTTGATGCCGTCCCGGACATTGAAACCTGGCGCCTCGCCGGCGACTGGCGGCTCTACCTCGCCCTGCTCACCGGGCAACCCGGCAGCGTGGTCTACCTCGCGGAGCCGCTGAACACCCACCGCCGCCACGCCGGCGGCGTCACGCAGCGCCTCTCACCCAAGGCGCATACCGCCGAAATCGCGGCCATGCATAAAATCATCGTGAAAACCCTGAAACCGGGAAAACACATCCCAGCGGAACAAGCGGCCTATCTCGCGCGCATCCGCGCCCAGCTCAACCCCGCCAGGCCAGACGCCGCCAAGGCGATGCCCGCCAAGCCGGTTGCACGCAAGCGTAATGTCTGATTGAACCAGCCCATCAAAAACGCGCCTAACCAGGATGTTGCATGAAAATTCTTCTCACCGGCGGCTGCGGCTTCATCGGCTCGGCCGTCATCCGGCACGCCATCGCCGCCAGCCAGCATGAAATCATCAATATCGACAAAATGACCTACGCGGCCTCGGAAGATGCGCTGGAAACCGCGCTCGTCCACCCCCGCCACACGCTCATCAAGGCCGACATCACCGATTCCGCCGCCATGCGCGCCGCCTTCGCCGCCCATCAGCCGGACGCGGTGATGCATCTGGCCGCCGAAAGCCATGTCGACCGCTCGATCGACGGCCCCGCCGCCTTTATTCACACAAATGTCACCGGCACCTTCACCCTGCTGGAAGCCGCCCGCGAATATTACGCAACCCTCCCCCCCGCGCGGCGCGAAACCTTCCGCTTCCACCATATTTCCACTGACGAGGTTTTCGGCGCCCTGGCTGATGAAGACCCGCCGTTCAACGAACACACCCCCTACGATCCGCGCAGCCCTTATTCCGCGAGCAAGGCCGCGTCGGACCATCTGGTCCGCGCCTGGGGCCACACTTATGGCCTTCCCGTCATCGTCTCCAACACCACCAATAATTACGGCCCCTGGCAGTTCCCCGAGAAGCTGATCCCGCTCATCCTCATCAACGCCATTGAGGAGAAACCCCTGCCGGTTTACGGCGACGGCCAGAACACCCGCGACTGGCTGTTTGTCGAGGATCACGCCCAGGCCCTGCTCAAGACCGTGGAATCTGGCACACCTGGCGAGACCTACTGCATCGGCCCGCGCCAGCCGCGCAAAAACATCGACGTGGTGAAAGCCATCTGCGCCATCCTGGACGAGCGGCGCCCCAGCCCCAACGGCCCGCGCGAGCGCCTCATCACCTATGTGCGCGACCGCCCCGGCCACGACCATCGCTACGAGATCGACCCCACCACCGCTGAAGCGGCGCTGGGCTGGAAGGCGGCGCATGATTTCGAACGCGGCCTCGCCGCCACGATCGACTGGTATCTGGCCAACGAGGCTTGGTGGCGCACCATTGCCGCCAAAAAATATTCCGGGCAGCGCCTGGGCGGAGAAAAAGCATGATCACCAAGGGAATTATCCTCGCCGGCGGCTCAGGCTCGCGCCTGCACCCCATGACCCAGGCAACCTCCAAGCAGTTGCTCCCGGTCTACGACAAGCCGATGATCTACTATCCGCTCTCCACCCTGCTGCTGGCCGGCATCCGCGACGTGCTGATCATCTCCACCCCCTCCGACCTGCCGCAGTTCCAGCGCCTGTTCCATGACGGCTCGCACCTGGGCATCCGCATCACCTATGCCGAACAGCCCAGCCCGGACGGCCTGGCCCAGGCCTTCATCATCGGCGAGGAATGGATCGCCGGTCAGCCCTGCGCCCTGGCCCTGGGCGACAATCTGATCCACGGCGACCATCTCTCCACCTTGCTGCGCGCCGCCGGTGCCCGGCCCGAGGGCGCCACCGTGTTCGCCTATCAGGTGCGTGACCCCGAACGCTACGGCGTGGTCAGCTTCGACTCTCACGGCAAGGCGATCGAGATCGTCGAAAAACCGAAAAACCCCACCTCCCCCTGGGCGGTCACCGGGCTGTATTTCTACGATCACCGCGTCACCAAATTCGCCCGCCAGGTGAAACCTTCGGCCCGTGGCGAACTGGAGATCACCGATCTCAACCAGCTCTACCTGCACGAGGGCACACTGCATGTTGAGCGCCTGGGCCGCGGCACCGCCTGGCTGGACGCCGGCACGCCAGACTCCCTGATCCAGGCCGCCACCTTCGTGCAGACCATCCAGAGCCGCCAGGGCAATCTGGTCGGCTGCCCGGAGGAAGTCGCCTTCCGCATGGGCTTCATCGACGCCGCCCAGCTCAAAGCGCAGGCCCAGTCCATCAGCAAGACCGAGCTTGGCCGGATTTTGCAAGATATCGCCAACGGAATACACCACTGATGAAAATCGAACCGCTCAACATCCCCGAAGTCCTGCTCATCACCCCACCCAAATTCGGCGACTCCCGAGGCTTCTTCTCCGAAACCTGGAGTGCCGCCAAGCTCGGCGCGCAAGGCTTCAACGAGCATTTCGTGCAGGACAACCACAGTTTTTCCGCACAGCCCGGCACCATCCGCGGCCTGCATTGCCAGCTCGCCCCCAGCATCCAGGGCAAGCTGGTCCGCGTCGTCAAAGGCGCTATCTGGGATGTCGCGGTGGACATTCGCCACGGCTCGCCCACCTACGGAAAATACGCCGCCGCGATACTGAGCGAGGCCAATTGGGCGCAGCTGTGGATCCCCGGCGGCTTCCTGCATGGTTTCTGCACCATCGAGCCCAATACCGAGGTGATCTACAAAGTCACCGCCGATTATGACCGCGCGGCCGAGCGCGCCGTTATCTGGAACGACCCCACCCTCGCCCTGCCCTGGCCCGTCGAGCCCGGCAAAGCCCTGCTTTCGGACAAGGACATGGTGGCCCCGCGCCTGGCCGAGTGCGAATCTTGGTTCTCCTACAAATGATCCTCATCACCGGCAGCACCGGCCAGCTCG
>JAJZCG010000075.1 GCA_021846225.1 Pseudomonadota bacterium
ACGCTCTCTCGAAGCGTATCAATATCAAAAGAGATAACATCAATACGCTCCCGATCATGACAATCAGATATACAAGCCAGATCAAATCCAACCCATAACCAAATCAGCATCACCAATCTTCACAAAGCCTAAACCTAGTGAAAACCTAAACCCCGTCCTAAAACGAAGCCCAGAAACGCCACCAACGTATCCCTTCCCAGCCTATTCAATTGTCAAATAACATAAACCAAAGAACAAAACGACGGGCCAAAGTCCCCGTCGCGAAGCGTATCAGATTAGCCGGGCACGAAGTCGAAGTCAATTCCGAAACCGTGCTCGGTGGAGGCAGCTTCTATGGAAAGAGATCAAACCCGTCAACCCTGACCGCAAACTAAAACTGTCAAAATCCGCAATTTTTCTTTCAACACATTGTTTTATATAGATAAAAAAACTTTCAGCCCGCCCCAAAGCCCTTGGCCGCTATCCTGGCGGCTCTCAAAGCCCCGCCACCACGCAGATCAAAAAAAACGGGGGCGGGCCTCACTTTGCCCTGCCCCCGTCCCATCTGTTGCGCGATTCGCCGTTCAGGCGGCCGCGCGCATCTCCCGCCAACGCAAATACCACTCCACAAATCTTGGTATCCCCACCTCCAACGGCGTCGCTGGCGCATAGCCGCACAACGCCCCCAAAGCCGACACATCCGCGCAAGTCTCCACCGGGTCCGCTTCGGGCTTCGGCAAGTTCACCGTCACCGCTTTGCGCCCCAGCCCCTCTTCGAGCAGCCGCACCAGATCCGTCACATATTCCGCGCGGTTATTGCCGATGTTGAACAACCTATGCGACGCCGCATCCTGTGGCGGATGGTCAAACACCCCCATGATCCCGGCCACGATGTCGTCGATATAGGTGAAATCGCGCTTCAACCGGCCTTCATCATACAAGGTCACCGGCCGGCCCGCGCAAATCGCCTCGGCGAACCCGAAATACGCCATATCCGGCCGGCCCCACGGCCCATACACGGTAAAAAACCGCAACCCCGTCTGCTTCAGCCCGAACAAATGGGTATAGGATTTGCTCATCAGCTCATCCGCCCGCTTGGTCGCCGCATACAGTGAGGATGGCTGGTCAGCCCGCGCATCCTCCGCATAGGGCAACGCCGAGCCCGTCCCATAAACCGACGACGAACTTGCATAAATCAGATGCTTCACACCCGGCGTATGCCGCGCCAGCTCCAGCACCGAGAGATGCCCGGTCAAATTCGAGGCCGCATATGCAAACGGCTGCTCCAGCGAGTAACGCACTCCCGCCTGCGCCGCGACATGCACAATCACCTCAACCCCGTCGCCCAAGCGCATCACCGCCTCATGCTCGGCAATGTCCAGTTTGTGGAAGGTGAACCCCGCCCCCAGCCTAGCCAGGCGCGCCTGCTTCAACCGCACATCGTAATATGGGTTGAGGTCATCAACCCCCACCACCTCAATGCCCCGCGCCAGCAACGCCTGCGCCACATGATAACCGACAAACCCGGCCGCCCCTGTCACCAATACCCGCATCAGCCTACCAACCGGTCTTCCAGCAATGTCAGCACGGCATGCCCCAGCGTAATATGGCATTCCTGTATCCGCGCCGTCTCCGTATCGGGCACCACCACCGCGAAATCACACAGCGCCAGCGCAGGTCCGCCATCGCCGCCGAGCAAACCCACGGTCACAATCCCCATCTCGCGCGCCGCCCGCAAAGCGTGCAGCACATTCACCGAGCGCCCGGATGTGGTGATGCCAAACAGCACATCCCCCGCCCGGCCCAGCCCGCGCAGCGGGCGGGCAAACATCTCCTCCACGCCAAAATCATTCACCGCCGCCGTCACCGCGGAGGTATCCAGCGCCAGGGTTATCGCAGGCCAGCTCTCGCGCGGCACCGCCCCGCGCAGCCGTATCACCAGCTCCGTCGCCAGATGCTGCGCATCCGCCGCCGAGCCGCCATTGCCACAGAATATCAGCTTGCCCCCACCGCGGATCGCGCGTTCACAAGCCCCCACAACATCCAGCACCGGCGCCGCATTGGCCGCCAGCTCCAGCTTCAGCGCGGCCGAGCGCTGCAGCATCGCCGCAAACCGCCCGGCCTCAGTTTCATGATTCAAAATGCGTCCACTCCTGTCCGTTCAAGCGGCTACTGCGCAACCCAGCCGCCATCCATGGAAAGCGGCGTCCCGGTGATCGTCTCCGCAGCGTCGGATGCCAAAAACACCACCATCGCGCCCAGATGCTCCGGCGTCGAGAACTTCAGCATCGGCTGCTTCTCCTCCAGCAGCTTCTTCTTCTCGGTCTCCACATCGGTGCCGTTCTCCTTGGCCCGGTCATCCAGCTGCTTCTGCACCAGCGGCGTCAGCACCCAGCCCGGGCAGATTGCGTTCACCGTAATCCCGTCATTCGCCACTTCAATGGCCGCCACCTTCGTCGCCCCCACAACGCCATGCTTGGCCGCCACGTAGGCCACTTTGTTCGGGCTCGCCACCAACCCATGCGCCGAGGCAATATTAATAATCCGCCCCCATTTGCGCGCCTTCATCCCCGGAATGGCATATTTCATGCCATAGAACACCGCCGAGAGGTTGATCGCGATGATCGCCTCCCATTTCGCTTCCGGAAATTCATCCACCGGCGCGACAAACTGAATCCCCGCATTGTTTACCAGAATATCCAGCCGCCCCAGCTGCGCCTCGGTCTTGGCCACAATTCCCGCCACCTGGTCCGGCTTGCTCAAATCCGCGCCGTCATACAGCACCCGCACCGAGAACTCCGCCGCCAGCCCGGCCCGCAGCGCCTCAATGGCCGCGGCATCGCCAAACCCGTTGAGCATGACATCCGCCCCGGCCGCCGCCAACGCGCGCGCAATACCCAGCCCAATGCCGCTGGTCGAGCCTGTCACCAAAGCCACTTTACCTTTTAACGCCATCACCAACTCTCCTTATTTCGGCTCGTCGAGATAATCATGCAGCACCGTGCCATAGGGCAGCGTCAAATCGGCCAGCAAATGCTGCCCATACATAATTTTCCGTACCGGCAAATCCGCCAGGCGGCAATTCACATGCGGCACCAGATGCAGCCGCGCATCGCCCGTAAAAGCAAATTTCAAGTCAATGTCCTGCAAATGATACCCAACAAGCTGGGCAATCTTCGGCCTGCCATCCACATCGGGAATAAACTTCAAATTCACGTTCAGTTTACCCATCCCCGCTTTCGTCTGCGCCAGGTCCATCGGCGTCTGCTTATACACCATGGTCCCCAGCGCCACCCGCTCCTCGTCATAATAGAGCGTCCCTGTCAGCGTCTCATGGATCGTCTTCAGCCTTGGAATACCGAATTTCTTGGGAAACCCCCAAATCTCCCGGCCACCCGTGGTCGGCGCCTCATCGTCGAGGAACATCATGCAGCTATAATTGCATTTAACGCCATTATACGTCGCCGCGATGCCGCAGCCGCTCTCCTCGTAATCGCCAAACCCTGACGAATCGGGCATTTTCATCCATTCAAAGAACACATGGTTCCCATCCGGCTCCAACGGCTCGGGCAGCATGGCCCGCAGCGCCGCAGGGTCCGTTTCGTAATGGATCAGCAAATATTCCCGGTTGATGAACCGGAACGGCCCCTTGGGATAACTGGGAGAGGCAAGCGGCATCGAGGAAGCACCGAGTATCTCATCGCGCGTCATATGGCGTTCTCCTGTGGCCCTCTTATGTATGTGCCCCACGCACCAGTTTCATGTGACGTTTATGTCACATTCTATTTAGCCCCCCAGCCCAATATGCTGCTACAACCCGCCTGCCGGACCAAGGATCATTGCTCATGGACATGCTGACAGACCCGCGCACCCCGTTGCGCAAGCCGCTACCCCCCATCGCCCCGCTTGCCCGCCCCGCGGGGTGCGACGGCATAGGCCTCGTCCTGCAAGGGGGCGGCGCGCTCGGCGCCTACCAGGCCGGCGTCTATCAGGCCCTGCATGAGGCGAATTTCGAGCCGGACTGGATCGCAGGCGTCTCCATCGGCTCCATCAACGCCGCCATCATCGCCGGCAACAAGCCCGAGAACCGGCTGGAAAAGCTGGAAAAATTCTGGCTCGACATCACCGCCCGCGACCCCTTCACCTTCTGGCCCGAAGGCGACGATCCGCGCAAACTGCGCAACATCCTCTCCGCGTTGCACGGCATGGCCTACGGTCAGCCCGGCTTTTTCAAGCCTGCCGCCGTTAACGCCTGGCTCGCCCCGCGCGGCGCGCGCGCCGCCACCGCCCTTTATGACACCTCGCCCTTATACAAAACCCTGGAAAATCTGGTCGATTTCGACCTCATCAACAGCCGCACGCCCCGCTTCGCCGTCGGCGCGGTCAACGTCGCCACCGCCAATTTCCTTTATTTTGACAACACCCAGACCGAAATCGGCCCCGAGCACATCATGGCCAGCGGCGCCCTGCCCCCTGCCCTGCCCATGGTGCGCATCGGCAAGAACCATTACTGGGACGGCGGGCTGGTCTCCAACACCCCGCTGCAACACCTGCTCGACAATTGCGGCAGCATGAACCTGCTGGTCTTCCAGGTGGATCTCTTCTCCGCCAGCGGCGACATCCCGCGCGACATGCCAGACGTCCTCTCCCGCCAGAAGGACATCCAGTATTCCTCGCGCACCCGCACCACCACCGACCATTTCCTCCAAACCCACCAGCTCAAGCAGGCCCTGCGCGACGCCCTCGCCCTGCTCCCCTTCGAGCGCCTGACCGACGCCCAGACCGCCCTGAAGGTCGAGCTTGAACGCCTGCCCGAAATCAACATCATGCAACTCATCTACCAGCAAAAGGCCTACGAAGGCGGCGCCAAGGACTATGAATTCAGCCGCCTCTCCATGAAAGACCACTGGCGCTCGGGCTATTACGACACCCGCAACACCCTGGCCCATTCCGAATGGCTGGAAATGAAGGGCACCGGCGGCGGCATCCACACGCACGACATCCACACCGCCGGCGCGTAGCCTTTGCGCCCGCGCCCCTTGGCCTCGCCCCCGGTCCATGGCAACTGAAGCGTTGACCATCACCGGAGTGGGAACACCTTGAGCGACTTATTCGAAAACAGCCCCAGTAAAGACAGCTACGGCGCCAAAGACATCGAGGTTCTTGAGGGCCTGGAGCCGGTACGCCGGCGCCCGGGCATGTATATCGGCGGCACGGACGATGCGGCATTGCACCACCTCGCCGCCGAAATCCTCGATAATTCCATGGATGAAGCCGTCGCCGGGCACGCCAGCATCATCGAAATGTCCCTGGAGCCCGCCAACACCCTCACCGTGCGCGACAACGGCCGCGGCATCCCGGTTGACCCGCATCCCAAGTTCAAAAACAAATCCGCGCTCGAGGTCATTCTCACCACGCTGCACTCGGGCGGCAAGTTCTCCGGCAAGGCCTACGCCACCTCCGGCGGCCTGCATGGCGTCGGCTCCTCGGTCGTCAACGCCCTCTCCAGCGCCTTCACCGCCGAGGTCGCGCGCGATAAAAAACTCTACCGCCAGGAGTTCGCCAAAGGCATCCCGGTCACCAAGCTCATCGAGGCCGGCCCCATCCAGAACCGCCGCGGCACCACCATCCGCTTCACACCCGACACCACGATCTTCGCCGACAAGCAGTTCTCCCCCGCCCGGCTATACAAACTCTGCCGCTCCAAGGCCTATCTCTTCCGCGGCGTGCGCATCAAATGGTCCTGCGACCCCAGCCTGCTGAAGGCCGATTCCGAAACCCCGGCCAGCGCCGAGCTGCACTTCCCCGGCGGCCTGCGTGATTCCCTCGCCGCCGACCTCGGGACCACCCCCCAGGTCCTGCCCGAAATCTGGTCCGGCGAAGCCAAATTCCCCACCGGCGCTGACGGCTCGGATCAAGGCAAGCTGGAATGGGCCTGCGCCTGGATCGAGCGCGGCGACTCCTCGCTCGACACCTATTGCAACACCGTCCCCACCCCGCTCGGGGGCACGCACGAAGCAGGCTTCCGCGCCGCCTTGCTCAAGGGCCTGCGCGCCTGGGCCGAGCAACGCAACAACAAGCGCGGCGCCGCCATCATCGCTGATGACATAACCGGCGCCCTGCGCGCCAAGCTCTCGCTGTTCATCCGCGAACCGCAATTCCAGGGCCAGACCAAGGAAAAACTCACCAACCCCGAGGCCACCCGCCTCACCGAAATTTCGCTGCGCGACCGTTTCGATCATTTTCTCGCGGGCGACCCCACCAATGCCGACAACCTGCTCTCCTTCATCATTGACCGCGCCGAAGAGCGCCTCCGCCGCAAGGAGCTGAAGGACACCCCGCGCAAAACCGCCACGCGCCGGCTGCGCCTGCCCGGAAAACTGGCTGACTGCAGCACGGAAAACGCCGAGGGCACGGAAATCTTCCTGGTCGAGGGCGATTCCGCCGGCGGCTCGGCCAAACAAGCCCGCAACCGCAACACCCAGGCGATCCTGCCGCTCAAAGGCAAAATCCTTAACGTCGCCTCCGCCTCCACTGAAAAATTGCGGCAGAACCAGGAACTCAAAGACCTTATCGAAGCCCTGGGCTGCGGCGCCGGCCAGAACTTCAACCGTGCCAACCTGCGCTACGAGCGCATCATCATCATGACCGACGCCGACGTCGACGGCGCCCACATCGCCTCCCTGCTGATGACCTTCTTCTACCGCGAACTACCCGAGCTGATCCGCCACGGCCATGTCTACCTCGCTCAACCGCCGCTCTATCGCATCGTGCAAGGTGCGCGGAGCATCTACGCGATGGATGACGCCGCCCGCGAAAAAATCATAAAAACCTTCAAGCCCGGCGCCAAACTGGAGGTCAGCCGCTTCAAGGGCCTGGGCGAAATGCCCCCGCAGGTGCTGAAGGAAACCACAATGGACCCAACAAAACGCACCCTGCTGCGTATTACCACACCGGCGGAATCACGCGCTGAAACCGCCGACATGGTGGAGAGCCTGATGGGCAAGCGCCCCGAGCTGCGCTTCGCCTTCATTCAGGAAAATGCAGGCACCGTCACCGATATCGACATTTAATCCGCCCTCGTCATGCCAGCGCCAGCTGGCATGACGCCTGCTTCGCAACAAAACGTAACCCGCCGCTCGCATTCATTGCAGATGCTACCTTGCCTAAATGAAAATGATTCGCATTCAGCCTGCCGCGGCGCACAAAAAAAGCGGCCCGATTCGCACGTGCCGCTTTTTTTAATTACTAATTTTTTATAAATTTCAGACCATCTTCTTCAGGCTCGGCGACGCCTTGAAGCGCACGGTCTTGCCAGCTTTCACCTTGATCTCTTCGCCGGTGCGCGGATTCACGCCCTTGCGCGCCTTGGTCTTGCGCACGGTAAACGTACCAAAGCTCGGCAGCGTGAACTTGCCGTTCTTCTTCATTTCCTTAACAATCGCATCGATCAGTTCAGCAGCGGTACGGTTCGCCGCAACCCCGGTAATTTCAGCAGAATTCTGAATAACTTCAGCAATAAATGCTTTCGACATGTTTCTCGCTTCTTTCCTGTTTCACAATCCTGGCCAGGCGTCGCCACCCAAACCGGTGCTTTAAAAAAATTTTAAAACGCTCGGGGCCCACACGACAAAGACCAGGCGCGTCGCCGAACAACTAGCCTTCGCCTATCATAAACGCCAGAGCATTCCCCGGCGGAACAAAAAATTTTTCTTCACTTTAAAGGGAAAATTTCACCTGAACGGGAAAATGGTGCCCAAGACCGGAATCGAACCAGTGACACTGCGATTTTCAGTCGCATGCTCTACCAACTGAGCTACTTGGGCACACAGCCGAGGGACTAAACCAACCTTCCCCCGGTTTCAACCCCGCTGGTGCTGTCACTGGGAATTGAACCCAGGACCTCTTCATTACCAATGAAGTGCTCTACCCCTGAGCTATGACAGCATACGCGGTGCCGCCCTATATCGCCGCATTGGCCATGACGCAACAGGGCCTTGACGGTTTCTCCCCTCACGGCTTCAAGAAGTCCATGTCAGAGCCAAAAAACCCAACCAAGGCCGAGCTTGCCGCCGCCGCGCGGGCCCGCGCCAAGGCCGCGCGCGAGGCCGAGGCCCTGCGCGCCAACCTGCACCGGCGCAAGGCGCAAGCCCGCGCCGCAGCCGCCAAACCTGCCCAGACGGCAGAGGAGCCCACCAAATGCCCGTAATGCCCGACCACTGGATTCGCACCCAAGCCCTTGAAAACAAAATGATCTCCCCCTTCGTGGAGGAGCAAAAGCGCGATGGCGTGGTCTCCTATGGCCTCTCCTCCTATGGCTATGACGCCCGCTGTTCGGACCAGTTTAAAATTTTCACCAATGTCGATTCGGCCATTGTCGACCCTAAAAATTTCAACCCCAACAGCTTCGTGGACCGCACCGGCCCGGTCTGCATCATCCCGCCCAACAGCTTCGCGCTCACCCATACGGTCGAATATTTCCGTATCCCGCGCGATATTCTGGTCATCTGCCTGGGTAAATCCACCTATGCGCGCTGCGGCATCATCGTAAACGTCACCCCCTTGGAGCCCGAGTGGGAAGGCCAGGTGACCATCGAGATATCCAACACCACCCCGCTGCCGGCCAAAATCTACGCCGGAGAGGGCATCTGCCAGTTCCTCTTTCTCCAGGGCTCCAGCCCCTGCGAGACCTCCTATGCCGATAAATCCGGCAAATACATGGGCCAGCGCGGCGTTTCGCTGCCACGCATGTAATCCCCCGCCTCGCATCAGGATATCATATCATGGACTCCATTCGCATCACCGGCGGCGTGCCCCTGCGCGGCACCATCGCCATCTCCGGCGCCAAAAACGCCGCCCTGCCGCTCATGACCTGCGGCCTACTGACCGATGAGCGCCTCATCCTCTCCAACGTCGCCAAACTGGCCGATCTCGCCACCATGGCCGAGCTCCTGGCCCAGCACGGCATCGCGGTGGAACCCTCCGGGCGCACCCTCTCACTGGGCGGGCGCATCACCAACACCCTCGCCCCGTATGACATCGTGCGTAAAATGCGCGCCTCCATCCTCGTCCTCGGCCCCCTGCTGGCACGCCGGCGCGAGGCCCGCGTCTCCCTGCCCGGCGGCTGCGCCATCGGCACCCGCCCGGTGGATCTGCATTTGAAGGGGCTGGAGGCCATGGGCGCGGTCATCAAGCTGGATGCCGGCTATATCGAGGCCACCGCCCCCACCGGCCTGCACGGCGCGCAGATCGTCTTCCCCTTCGTCTCCGTCGGCGCCACTGAGAACCTCCTCATGGCCGCCGCCCTGGCCGATGGCACCACCACCCTGCAGAACGCCGCCCGCGAGCCCGAGATCATCGACCTCTGCGTCTGCCTCACCGCCATGGGCGCGCAGATCGAGGGCATCGGCACCGGCACATTAACCGTGCACGGCGTCAAATCCCTGCACGGCGCGCAGCACGCCATCCTGCCGGACCGTATCGAGACCGGCACTTACGCCTGCGCCGCCGCCATCACCGGCGGCAAGGTCTTCCTTGAAAGCGCGCGCGCGGCCGATCTCGGCGCCGTGCTCGCCAGCCTGCGCGAGGCCGGGGTCGTCATCACCGAGGAGCCAAACGGCTTCTGGGTGGAACGCGCCAACGGGCTGCACGGCGTCGATGTTGTCACCGAGCCCTTCCCCGGCTTCCCGACCGACATGCAGGCCCAGTTCATGGCCCTCATGGCCGTGGCCGAGGGCGCCTCGATGATCACCGAGACCATCTTCGAAAACCGCTTCATGCATGTCCCCGAACTCAACCGCATGGGCGCCAGGATCAACGCGCATGGCTCAGCGGCCATCATCCGCGGCGTCAAAAAACTCTCCGGCGCCCAGGTGATGGCGACAGATCTGCGCGCCTCCTTCTCCCTGGTCCTCGCCGCCCTGGCCGCCGAGGGCGAAACCACCATCTCGCGCGTCTACCACCTGGACCGCGGCTACGAGGCGGTGGAGCAAAAACTTGCCGCCTGCGGCGCGCGCATTCAGCGGGTCGGCTGAAAATCCGGCATCATAACAGCTCGGCCGTCATGGCCGGGTCGTGCGCGGCCTCCTCCATCGCCTCCGCCCAGGCGCCCTCAAGCCCAAAATACGCCAGCTTCTCATAAAACGACGGCCGGCTGCGGTCGACATGATAGCGTGCGATCAACCGGCCATCATGCGCTTCGCCCAGGATCTTCAATTTAAAAATATCCTTCAGCAACACGACATCCTCTTCAAGGCCGGCGGCATCCGTGACCTCGGTGACCCGCCGCACGCCGTCGCGCTGGCGGTCCAGCTGCACGATGACGTTGATCGCCGCTACCATCTCAGTGCGAATGGACTTCGACGACAACCCCATGTTCGACATCTGCACCATGTTCTCGATGCGCGAGAGCGCGTCGCGGGCGCTGTTGGCATGAATCGTCGAAAGTGACCCGGCATGGCCCGTGTTCATCGCCTGCAGCATGTCGAAGGCTTCGGTGCCGCGCACCTCGCCGACGATAATCCGGTCCGGGCGCATGCGCAACGCGTTGCGCACCAGGTCGCGGGTATCCACCTCGCCCTTGCCCTCCAGGCTCGGCGGCCTAGTTTCCATCCGCACGATATCCGGCTGCTGCAATTGCAGCTCCGCAACATCCTCGACCGTGACAATGCGCTCGCTTGGGTCGATGTACTGGCTTAACGCGTTCATCAAGGTGGTTTTGCCCGAGCCCGTCCCGCCGGAGACGATGACATTCAACCGGCAGCGGGCACAAATCTCCAAAATCTTCGCAATCGAGGGCGTCAACGAGCCAAGCTCGATCAGCTTCTGAAAATCCATGGTCTTTTTGCTGAATTTACGGATCGAAATCGCCGGTCCGTCCAATGTCAGCGGCGGCAGCACCACATTCACGCGCGAGCCGTCCTTGAGCCGGGCATCCACCATCGGGCTGCTCTCATCCACATGCCGGCCGACCGACGCCGCGATCCGCTGACAGATATTGGTCAGATGCTCCCAGTCCCGGAAATGCACAGGCGCCTGCACCAGTTTGCCGCCGCGCTCGATAAAGGTCCTCTCGGGTCCGTTCACCACGATATCCGTGATGCTTTCGTCCATCAGCAGCGGCTCCAGCGGCCCCAGGCCGATCATATCGTCCACCAGCTCCGTCGCCAGCTGGCGCTGCTCACTGATATTCATCTGCACATGGTACTCACTGGCCAGTTCGGAAACCAACCGCTCCAGCTCAGCCCATAAACGGTCAGGCGGCAATGAGGCGACCGCCACCGCATCGATCTTCGTCAAGCAGATTTCCCGCAGTTTCGCGACCTCTGCGCGCACCAAACGGTCCGGCGCCATCCCGGCCTTCGTCTGCGCATGGCTGATATCATAAGCATAATCATGAACCTGCGGCGCAACGCCGGCAGTCCGGGGCTGTGGCGCCAACAAGGACTCACGCACCGGCGCCACCCCGGCCGGGGCCGCTTCATCAATATGCTTGTGGCCGAACACCGGCATTTCATTCTCGTTCATTTCAAAATCCCGCTCAAGAAATTGTTCTTGCCACAGCCTTAATTTTCGCCCTGCCTACCCCCATCTGGAAGCTGGTGTTTACCAAAATCAAGCTTATTTCACCTTGATCTGCATCAAGCTGCCGCCGCCCGTCCCGCCGCGCATTCGCCGATGATCGATGCCCCGGGATGGTTTTTGTAAAAAACCGCCGGTTCCGGGGAGCAAGCCTAGCCTCACCCCCGCCCCGGTGGTAATCCCCGGCCATGCCGATTGTCCTTGCCCTTCCCAAAGGCCGCATCCTCGATGAGGCCGGCCCCCTTCTCGCCCGCGCCGGTATTGCCCCGGCGGCCGATTATGCCGACGAATCCAGCCGGCGGCTGCGCTTTCCCACCAACCATCCGGGGCTGGACGTCATTCGCGTGCGCTCCTTCGATGTCGCCACCTTCGTCGCCTTCGGCGGCGCCCAGATCGGCATCTGCGGCGGCGATGTGCTGATGGAATTCGACTACCCGGAAATCTATGCGCCGCTGGACCTGGGCATCGGCCATTGCCGCATCTCGGTCGCCGAACCCAAGGACGATGCACATACCGATTTCGCCTCGCTCTCGCGCATCCGCGTCGCCAGCAAATACCCCAATTTGGCGAAAAAACACTTCGCCGCCAGGGGCATCCAGGCCGAGATCGTGGAGCTGAACGGCTCCATGGAACTTGCCCCCGGGCTTGGCCTCTCACGGCTCATCGTCGATCTGGTGCAGACCGGCAGCACGCTGAAAGCCAACGGGCTGGTGGAAACCGATATGATCGCGCATGTCTCCTCGCGGCTCATCGTCAACCGGATTGCCTTGAAAACCCGGCCCGATGAGATCAATTCCTGGATCGAAAGCTTCCGCAAGGCGCTCACCGCATGAAATGCCTCTCCACCGCCCAGCCGCATTTCGCCGCCCAGTTCGACGCCCTGCTTGCACGTTCCTCGGGCGAGCCGCATGTGGCCGGGCAGGTGCGCGAGATCATCGCCGCGGTGCGCGCGCGCGGCGATGCGGCGGTGGTGGACTACACCAACAAATTTGACCGGGCAGCGCTGACCGCCGCGGCGTTGCGCATCAGCGCGGAGGAAATCGCCGTGGCCACGGCGGAAATCCCGCGTGAGCTGCACGATGCCCTGGCCCTGGCCGCCGCGCGGATCGAGCGGTTCCACCGCGCGCAACTGCCGCAGGACATCGAATTCACCGATGAGACCGGCGCCACGCTGGGCATGCGCTGGGGGGCGCTGGATGCGGTGGGCATCTATGTGCCGGGGGGCAAGGCCTCTTATCCGTCGTCGGTGCTGATGAACGCCATTCCGGCGAAAGTGGCGGGCGTGGGCCGCATCGCCTGTTGTGTTCCCGCCCCTGACGGCGTGCTCAACCCGCTGGTGCTGGCGGCCGCGAAAATGGCGGGCGTGAGCGAGATCTACCGCATCGGCGGCGCGCAGGCGGTGGCGGCGATGGCCTACGGCACGCAAAGCATCGCCAAGGTTGATCGCATAACCGGCCCCGGCAACGCCTATGTGGCGGAGGCCAAGCGCCAGGTTTTCGGCCAGGTTGGCATCGACTCCATCGCAGGCCCCTCGGAAGTTTTGATTCTGGCCGATGACAGCGCCAATCCGGCGCATCTGGCGCTCGACCTGCTGGCCCAGGCCGAACATGACGAGGACGCGCAGGCAATCCTCATCACCACCAGCAGCACCCTGGCCGCCAGCGTGCTGGGCGCGGTGAAAACAGCGCTGGAGACCCTGCCGCGCGCGGCGATTGCAGGCGAGAGCATCCGCCGCCACGGCGCGGTGATCCTGGTGCAAAACTGGGACGAGGCCGTGGCGCTGACCAACCGCATCGCGCCGGAACATCTGCAGCTGATGCTGGCCGGGCCGGAGCGGATATTCGCCCAAATTCGCCATGCCGGGGCGGTTTTCATCGGCCAGGACTGCCCGGAAGCCATCGGCGACTATGTGGCCGGGCCCAACCATGTGTTGCCCACCTCCGGCACGGCGCGTTTTTCCTCCG
>JAJZCG010000076.1 GCA_021846225.1 Pseudomonadota bacterium
GCGTGAATCGCCCTCGGAAAAATGGTAAGCGCGATCGTTTGAGGTTCGCTCAGACGAGCGAGCCGAGAGCGTGAATCGCCCTCGGAAAAATGGTAAGCGCGATCGTTTGAGGTTCGCTCAGACGAGCGAGCCGAGAGCGTGAATCGCCCTCTAGGTTAGCACCGGGTCCAGGTCCACGTTCACGCGCAGCGCGTGCCGCCCGCCGCCGAGGATGATGCCGCGCAGCGGGCTGACATCTTGAAAATTACGGCCCCAGGCGAGCGTTACGTGTTCGTCGTAGACCAGCAGATTATTGGTGGGGTCGAAGTCAACCCAGCCGATTTCCTGCCCGAGCCAGGCGGAGACCCAGGCGTGGGACTGATCGGCCCCGCGGCGCTTGATTTGCCCGGCCGGGGGGGAGGTGCGCAGATAGCCCGAGACGTAGCGCCCCGGCAGGCCCAGCGAGCGCAGGCAGGCCAGCATGAAATGCGCATAATCCTGGCAGACGCCGCTGCGGGTTTTGAAGACATGCGCCGCCGTGGTGGAGTTATTGGTCACACCTGGGGTGTAGGTCATGTCCGTCCAGATGCGCAGGTTCAGCTCCAGCAGGCCGGCCAGGATGGTGCGGCCGGGAGGGAAGCTGAGGGCGGTGTAGTCAGCGATTTCCCCATTGGGTTTGGCCAGCGCGCTGGGCAGGCAGAACTCGGCGACATCCGGGTCTTTAAGACCCCAGAGCGCGATGGCCTCCCAGCGCGGCGTTTGCGCGGGCGGCGGCGGGGGTGGCTGCTCTACATCAATGGTGGCGCTGAGCGCCACGGAGAACTGCCGGTGCGGGGAGGTGAGGGAGATGGTGGTGGTGATGTTGCCAAAATGGTCGGTCTCGTCGCGCCTTGTTTCCGGTTGCGGGGAGATGCTGAGCACAGCCTCACGGATGAACTGGCCGGGACGCGCGCGCGGCAGCAGGTGCATGAAATGCGTGCCGAGGACGACTGGCTCCGCATAGTCGTAAGCGGTAGTGTGGTGCAGCCGGTAGATCATTGCGCGGCTTCCAGCTCCAACTCGTCCTCGAGCTGGTGCGCCTCTGGCAGCAGGCTGAAGAAGCGGCGGTGCACATGGTCGGAGATCAGCCGCAGGCGGGCGGCGATGGCGGCGAGCGGCTTGGCCAGGCCGATGGTCTCGCCGCTCAGGTTCACCGCCTCCTGCTGCAACTGCTTCAAGGATTCGGCGTCGTCCTCGGCGCCCAAATGCTGGAGACAGCTGCGCAACACGATGAATTGATAAGCCAGGCTGCGCGGGTTGCCGGAATCAGCCAGCAGCATGGAGAGCACGGGGCCGGGCGCCAGAATGCCCGCGTGGCGCAAATCGTAACTGAGCACGGAATCAGCCAGCTCGATGCCGAGCGCCATGCCGGGTTCCAGCCGCTCGGGCGGGGCGTTGAGCAAAATGGCGAGGTTTTCGGCCAGGGTTTCGGCGCGCTCCAGCCTGCGGCCCATCTCCAGGAACAGCCAGCCGCCGTCGCGCGACATGTTCTCCGCCGCGATGCCCGCGAAAGTGGCGGCGAAACTGAGCATGGCGGGCAGGGCCAGCTCCTCGTTGGGCAGGGATTCGGTGGCCTGGTTCAGGCCGAAGCGCACAGTGGCCAGCATGCTGGGGCTCAAGCGCTCGCTGGCGGCGTTGATCAGCCGGGCGACCTCCTTGAGCTGCGCGGTGATTGGCTTGCGCCGCGCCAGCGCGCCGCGCAGCTGGCGGCCCGAGAGCGCGCCGCCCGCGAGGTCAGCCGGGAGCAGCCCGGCCTGGGCGAGGCATTTGGCGATCAATCCGCGTTCGGCCAGGTCGCGCGGCAGCGAAGTGCCGGATTCCAGCCGGGGCAGCGCCAGCATGAGCAGGCGCGCGGCGGCTTCCAGCCGCTCGACCGAGCGGCCGAGCCAGAACAAATTGTCCGCCACGCGCGAGGGCAGATGCGCGGCGGCGAGGAACTGGGTGCGCCTTGGAACGTCCGACTGGGCGGCGCCGGAGATGATATGCGGCTCGTCGGCGTCCAGCACCCAGAGGTCCTTCATGCTGGTGAGGGTGATGCCCTGTGCCGCGTTCGTCTGTTCCAGGCCGAAACCAAGGCCGCCGGGGAGAACCTGCCAGGCGTTGCCGTCGTGCCAGGCGTAAAGGCGGAAGAGGATGGGGGTGGAGACCAGATCGGTGCCGCTGACAAAAGGGGCGCGCGACGCGCTTGCCACCGGGTCGCCGGAGGCTTTCGCCAGCAGCGGGGCGGCGCCGAGCAGGCGTTGGAACAGCGGCTCGATATATCCCGCAAGTTCAGCGGCTTCCATCAAGGCGCTGCCGGGGGCGTTGAACATCTTCAACGCCCCGGAGCGGATTGCGCCGAAGGCGCCGGGGATGCCTGCGCCGGGCCGCCCGCCTTGTTCCAACGGGTCCAGATCAATTCCCGAGAGCCCGCGGATGAGGCTGGCGACGGGCAGCAGGCCGCTCAGGGTTTTCATGTGCAGGCCGCCGTTGCGGGTCGCGAGGTCGCCGGGTTCAATCAGCAGCACGCCGAGCGCGCGGGCGAGCAGGGCATCGTCCATGGCGTCGGGCGCCAGGGCCGGGTTGGCGGCCCCGGCTGAAAGCACGGCGACCAGCCCGCCCTGGGCCGCACGTTGCAGATTGTCCACCAGCATCTCGCGCATCGGGCGCAGGCTGCGCAGCCCGCCGGCGCGGAAAAGCTCCGGCACCGTGCCGGAGGCGATGCGCCGCAGCGAAAGCGCGTGGCCAAGCCCGGGGATGACGCCGGTATGGTCGCGCAGGACCTGGAAATGCCCGTCCGGCCCGCGGATGAGATCAGCCGCGTAGAGGCTGAGACGCGGGAAGTTGAGCGGGGTTTGCGTGTGCAGGCTGCGCAGGAAATGCGGGTCGCCCAGTACGAGCGCGGGCGGGAGGCTGCCGTCGCGCAGCAAGGTTTGCGGGCCGTAGAGGTCTTGCAGCGTGGCGCTGAGCAGTTGCGCGCGTTGCAGCAGCCCGGCCTCAAGTCCGGAGAATTCGAAAGGGGTGAGCAATGCGGGCAAGGGGTCGTAATGGCGGGTTGGCGCGGCGCCAAAGGGGGCGGCGAGGCGCATCTGCCGGTTCAGCGCGGCGGCGCGGCGGGCCAGCTCCTCATGCCCGACATCGCGCACGGCCTCGAGCAGTGGTGCCCAGTGGCCCCGTATCCTGCCGGACCGGTCGATCATTTCATCGCAGGAAGCCACTGCACTCATTCGTCCTGGTTAACAGACTGATTGCCCGCGGGCTATGGCGAATCCGGTTGCGCTGCAACATGAGCCGGCGGGTCCGGCTGGTCCGCGGTTTGCATGGCACAAGGCAGGGACTTGCGGGAACACCGATTTTGGATGCAGCCTGTCAGGAACCATGGTGAGAAGGTACTGTTGGATGGTTGGCAACTGATGAATTCCTTCGCGGTTATTTTTGCTTTGGCGCGAATTTGCGCAGTTTTTGACCATGACATGACCGTTCCGGCGCCCGCCCCGCAGGCCGGCCCGGACAATTTCCGATCGGAGCCGCTGGTATGAACGAAATTTTTCGCACCATCTGGCCGGACTACGATCCTGGCCGCTATTTTTGCGAGCTTACGCGCAAGCGGGCCGATGCCGGCCCGGTGCCGGATTGGCTGATCCAGCGACTCGGGAGCATCGGGCTGGAGGCGCTGCGCGCGCGCGCCTCGGCTGCCGAGACCGAGCTGATCGACCTCGGCGTGACCTTCACCGTGTATTCCGATGCCACCGCCATCGACCGGATTTTGCCGTTTGACTGTATTCCCCGCGTGCTCACGGCGGCGGAATGGAGCCTGCTGGAGCGTGCGTGCATCCAGCGGGTGGCGGCGCTGAATGCGTTTCTGGGCGATATCTACGGGCCGGGGCATATCGTGCGCGATGGGGTAATCCCCGCCGAGCTGGTCTACGGCAATTCCAACTACCGGCCGGAGATGAAGGATTTTCCGGTGCCGCACGGCACTTATGTGCATGTCTGCGGCATCGACATCATCCGCGACGAGTTCGGCGATTTCCGCGTGCTGGAGGATAATGCGCGCACCCCCTCCGGGGTGAGCTACGTGATTGAGAACCGGCACCTGATGCTGCGTGCTTTTCCCGATCTGATGGCGGGGATAAGGCTGAAGCCGGTGGATGATTACGGGCGCAGGCTGCGCGCGGCGATGAGCGAGATCGCGCCGGGCGGGGCGGATGATCCGCAGGTCGTGCTGCTCTCGCCGGGCATTTATAACTCCGCTTATTTCGAGCATGTGTTCCTGGCGCGCGAAATGGGTGTGCCGCTGGTGGTTGGCGCGGATCTGGTGGTGGAGGATGAGCGCGTCTACATGCGCACGACCAGCGGGTTGCGCCGGGTGCATACGATCTACCGGCGTTTGAATGATGATTTCCTGGACCCGGCGGTATTCCGGCCGGATTCCATGCTGGGCGTGCGCGGGTTGATCGGCGCGTGGAAGGCCGGGAATGTCGCGATCGCCAATGCCGTGGGCACCGGCGTTGCCGACGACAAGGCGGTGTACGCCTACATGCCGCGCATCATCAAATACTACCTCGGGCAAGAGGCGCTGGTGGGTAATGTGGAGACCCATATCTGCCGCGAGCCGGAGGGGCTGCAATATACGCTGGATAATCTGCACAAGCTGGTAACCAAGCCGGTGGGCGAGTCGGGCGGGTATGGCATCACCATCGGGCCGCGCGCCAGCAAGGAGGAGCTGGCGGTGGCGCGGGCCTCCATCCTCGCCGACCCGGGCAACTGGATCAGCCAGCCGATGATCGGGCTTTCGGTTGCGCCGACGCTGGCCGATGAGGGGGTCGGGCCGCGGCATCTGGATTTGCGGCCGTTCATCGTCACCGGCCGCGAGAGCTGGGTGCTGCCCGGCGGGCTGACCCGCGTGGCGATGAAGCGCGGCAGTTTGATTGTGAATTCCAGCCAGGGCGGCGGCTCCAAGGACACCTGGGTTCTGGCGGATGATCTGACGGAAGGGACGGGAAAATGAGCACGATGCGTTCTGATGCCGTGCTGCTCTCGCGCGATGCCGAGGGGCTGTTCTGGATGGCGCGCTACCTGGAACGGGTGGAGAATCTGGCACGGCTGATCGATGTGACGCAGAGTTTCGAGAGTCCGGGGTTTGAGACGGATGCCTGGTTTGGGCTGATCCGCATCAACGCGGATGAGAAGAACTTCGCCGCGCGCGGGTTCTCGCCGGACGCTGCGCATGTGAAGCGGTTTTATCTGCTGGACCGCGGCAACCCGACCTCGGTGCCGGGCAATCTGGAGGACGCGCGCACCAACGCGCGCACGCTGCGCCCGCTGATGAGCACGGAGATGTGGCGCCAGATCAACACATTCCACCGCTTTGTGGGGCAGATTACGCCAGAGGACCTGGAGGGCGACGCGCTCTCGCGGCTGTGCACCAGGTTGAAGGACGGGGTGCAGGCGCATACCGGCATCACCGAGGGGACGTTGTATCGCGACCAGGGCTGGTATTTTTATGAGCTGGGCCGGTTGCTGGAGCGCGCCGACCAGACCACGCGGATGCTTGATATCAAATACACCGCCATCTTGCCGCAGGGGCGCGAGGAAAAGCGCGTGGCCGAGTTGACGCAGTGGAACGCGATTTTGCGCGCCGCCGCGGGGTATCATGCCTTCAAGCGCCGCTCGCGCGCCAGCTTCTCGGCGGAGGATGTCGTGCATTTTCTGCTGCGCGACCCCTCCTCGCCGCGCTCGGCGCTGCTGTGCGTGCGCAGAGCGGAGCTGCATCTGGACGATTTGCGGCGGATCTATGGACTGCCAGCCGCGGCCGAGGCGATTGAGATGGCGCAATATTTGCGCGAATTGCTGCTGGAGAAGCCAATCAGCCATATTCTCGCCACGGGGCTGCATGAATATCTGGATATGGTGCAGATCCATATTCAGGCGCTCGCGGGCGCCATCGGCCGTGCGTTTTTCCGCGACTGGCAACCGGCTGAGCCGCAGCCCGCGGCCGCGCAAGGTCAGGCACAAAACCAGACACAAGGACCGGCGGAGGCGCTTGCGTGAACAGACTGCGTGCGTTGCGCTGGCCGGCATTGGTGTTCGTACTGGCGCTGCTGCCCCGGTTGAGCGGCCTGGGCGCCAGGCCGTTTTGGCTGGATGAAGCGTTCACCTTCCAGCGCGCATCGCTGGCGCCGGCGGCACTGGTGAACGATTCCTTCATAAACCACCATATGCCGAGCTTCTTCCTCATGCTCTCGCCGCTGGTGGGGCTGGGCGACCCGCAATACTGGCTGCGTCTGCCCTCGGCGGTGTTCGGCGCGCTGGCGGTGATGCTGGTGTATATGATCGCTTACCGGATCGCCGGGCGCACCGCGGGGGTCGTGGCCGCGCTCATCATCGGTCTCTCGCCGGCGGCGCTCGCCTTCAGCCAGGAGGCGCGCTCCTACACGCTGGAGATGTTCCTGATTCTGGTCGCGCTCTACGGAATCACGCGGCTGGCCATGGATATTTCCGCCGCCTCGAAGCCGATCCGCTGGAATGTGACGGGGGCTTGCTGGGCGGTATTCATATTGGGCTCGGCGGTGGCGCTGGATGTGCTGGGCGACGGGCTGCCCTGGTTGATTGTTGCCAATGTCATCGGCGCGGCGCTGCTCGTACAATCGCCGGACCGCTGGCAGCTGCTGCGCAATTTCCTGCTCTGCGATCTCATCGTCGCGCTATTGTGCGGGCCGTTCTACTACCTGATGACGTTGCACCAGGGACAGGGCTACATCCAAAGCGTGATGTGGATTCCCCCGCTGAACGCCTCGCGGCTTTGGTATGATCTCGGCTCGGTCTACTTCATGCGGATCGCCGATTCGGTGACCTTCAAGTTCATGCATGTGCCAACACCCCTCGCGCTGGTCTGGGTGATTGATGCAGCCCTGGCCCTGGGCGTGGCCAGTGCCGCCTGGGCGTTGCGCCGCCGCCCCGCGATGCTCGCGGTGCTGGGCATCTCCTTTGTGTTTCTGCCGCTCATGTTCACGATCGTTTCGCTCTGGCGGCCGATTCTGCTGCCTCGCTATATCCTGTGGAGTGCCGCGCCTTTTGCGATCCTCGCCGGAATTGGCGGCGCGGCGTTGCTGGACCTTGCCGCGCCGCGCGCGCGTGCGCTGGTGGTGGCGGGCGGGGCATTGCTGCTGCTCGCGAATCTCGCGCCCTACTACAATGCCGAGACCAAACCGCGTTGGGATATCGCCGCGAAATTGCTGGCCCAGGATGTCAGCCCGGGGGATGTGGTGTATCTCTACGATACCGGGGCGTTGCCGATTTTGCGCATGTATCTGCCGCCGGGCGCGCGCAGCGTGGTGCTGAAGGATTCGGCGGGCGACCTGAACCATGCCGAAAAGGCCGCGAGCCAGGGTAAGCGCGTGTGGGTGGTGTATGGCCATGCGGGGCAAAGCGCGGAGCATGCGGCATTCTCGAAATTTTTCGCCGGGGCGCAGGCGCTTGGTAAACCCAGCCTGACGCAGGTGGCGGGCAGCCGGATCATGATCGCGCTCTACGGTCCCGCGGCACCGGATGGCGCAACCGCGGAATAAGCGCGCCGTGAGTTAGAGGGCGTTCTGGCTTTTGAGCTTGGCGAGAACCCTGGCGGCGGCGGCCGATGAGGGGGTTCCGGCGGGCGCGCGCAGGCTCGCCAGCGCGGCGGCGAAACCCGCGCGCTGCGTTGCGGCGGCGGACTCGCCGGTGATCAGCCCGTGCAACGTCTCGCTCAGCTTCGCTGGCGTGCAATCCTGCTGCAACAGCTCGGGCACCAGCGCGCGGCCGGCCAGCAGGTTGATCATGGCGACATGTTCCACCTTGATCATGCGCCGCGCCAGCATCGCGCTGAGCGGGTTGACCCGGTAGGTCACCGCCATCGGCACGCCGGCCATCGCGAGTTCCAGGGTGGAGGTGCCGGATTTGGTCAGCGCCGCGCGCGCGGCGGCAAAAGCGTCGTAACGGGTGGCGACATCGCGCACGATAATGGGGGGCACCGGCCAGTCGCGCGTTTGCGCGGTCACGGCCTCGGCAATGCCGGCGGCGGCGGCGAGCACGGGTTGCAGGTTCGCGATGCGCGTGGAGAGCTGCGCCATGGTCTCGCGGAATACCGGCAGCAGGCGCGAGGTTTCCGTGACGCGCGAGCCGGGCATGAGCACCACCGGCACGGCGCCGGGAGCCATGTTGTGCTGGGCGCGAAAGCGCGCGGCGTCGCCCAGATTGGCGCCCGATTCCAGCACCGGATGGCCCACGAACACCGGATTCAACCCGTGCGGGGCAAAAAACGCGGGTTCGAAGGGGAGCAGGCAGAGCAGTTCGTCCCACAGGCCGGGGTAGTGCTTCACCCGTTCCTGCCGCCAGGCCCAGACCTGGGGAGCGACATAATGCACGCGCGTAATGCCGGTGCCGGAGATGGCCTTGAGCACGCGCAGGCAGAAGCCGGGGCTGTCGATGGTGACGACGATATCCGGCCGGGTGGCCTTGATTGTCTCGATCGTCTGGTTGATGCGCCGCTTCAGCGCGAAAATCCGGGGCAGGATTTCGGCAAGGCCCATCACCGCCAGCTCCTGCATGGGGAAGATGGACTCAAGCCCTGCCTCCGCCATGCGCGCCCCGCCGATGCCCGAGAACACCAGGCCTTCGTGTTGCGCGCGCAGCGCCGCCATCAGGCGCGCGCCCAGTACGTCGCCACTGGCCTCGCCGGCAATGAGGAAAACGCTGGTCACGCTAGGGGCACCACGGGGCAGGGGCGGATTGCCTCCGGCCAGTCGCGGTGGTTGAGCACCGTGCCTTGGGTACGCAGCGTATCAATGGCGGCGAAATCCACGGTGGCGAACACCAGCTCCGATGCGTTCATGCGCCCCGCCACGGCCACGCCGTCCGGCGGGAAACCGGTGTCGCACGGGGTGAACAGCGCGGCCTGGCCGTAATTTTCGTTAATCGAGACGGACCAGGGCGCCTGGCCGGTAAGCGGGATGACGGCGGTGTAGCACTGATTCTCGATGGCGCGGGCGCGCGCGCTCAGCCGCACGCGGTTGAAGCCGGCGGGGCTGTCGGTGCAGCTGGGGATGAGGATGAGTTTGGCCCCTGCCGTCACCTGGGCGCGCACATGCAGCGGGAATTCGCTATCATAACAGATGGACACGCCGATGCGCCCGAAGCTGGTCTCAAACACCTGGGGCGGATTACCGCCGGTGATGCCCCATTGCTCGGCCTCGAAACGGGTCATGCATTGCTTGTCCTGAAAGGCCAGCGCGCCGGAAGGGGCGATGAAGGCGGCGCGATTGTTGCACACGGTGCCAAGACGCATGGGGATGGAACCCGCCAGCAGATATATTTTATGGCGTGCGGCCGTCTCACGCAGGGCGGCGGTCAGCTCATCGGCCTGCGCGGTGACAACGGCAAGCTCGGCCGCGAGATCCGGCGTGGTGACGCTGGCCCCGGCCAGGACCATGGAGAAATATTCCGGCAGGGCGAGCAGATCAGCGCCGCCGAGCGCCGCCTCGGCTGCCAGGCGTTCAATGCGGGTGATGAAGGATTTGAAATTGGGCGGCGGAGAGACGCCGAAGGGCGCCAGCGCGAGTTTCATAGGGTTCTGGTCCAGAAATCCATGATCTTTTCGCTCGCTTCAGCCTCGCCTATGTCGCGCCAGGACATGGCGCAGCTAAGTGCCGGGCGTTTGGCATAGCCGCGATGGCGCCAGAATTCATCCAGCGGGACATACCCCGCCGGGCGCAGCGGGTGGTCAGCCGGGCGGCGCACGGCGCAGAAGGCGGTGACGCGATGGCCCGTGGCACGCGCCTGGGCCTCACGCGCATCAAAAAAACGCACGCCGATGCCCTGGCCGCGATAAGCTTTTTCCAGCACACTCTCGCCGAAGTAAAAAATCTGGGAAACATCCTCCCCGGCATCGAGGAAGGGCTTTTGCACATTCGCGGTTTCAGCCGCCAGCGGCAGGCAGGTTGAGGCGCCGATAATTTTTTCGCCGTCCCGCGCGATGATGACGGCCGCACCCGGCGCCTGCGCGTAAACGCGCATATACGTTTGCTCGTAGGCGGCATCGCCGTCGTAGAGATAGGGGAACTCGCGGAAGACGCCGATACGCAGCCGGGCGAGTTCCGGCAGGAGCGGCACGACGGCCGCTCCTGTCAGCGTCTCGACGTTAATTGACGGCCGAGGCAATGAGCGGCTGCACGCTGGCGACGAAGTTTTGCATTGCCTGATGCTTGGCGGCATTGCTCAGCCCGCTCCGGTTGGCGACCACGGGGCAGTATGCCGCGATGAGGTCGTTGGTCAGGTCGGCGTTGCTGATGGTGGTGTTCCCGGCGCGGATGGCCGAGATCAGCATGCGGGTCCGGTTCGGCATGGTAGCCGGGGTGGCGTCCGCGTAGCTGTTCAGCAGGTCGCTGCCAGGGTCGGCGACGCTGGTGGCCCCGCCGGCGGCGGAGATATGCGGGCAACCGAAGAGGTCAGCCGCTTTGGTGGCGGATGGCGGCACCACGGCGATTGCGCGCAGTTTCATCACATCATGCGGGGAGGCGTCAGCGGTGGCGTTGTTGCCCATGCTGGTGCGCACATAGTTGGTGACGGCGGCGATCTGCGCATCCGAGAGGCTGTTGGCGAAAGCCGGCATGGCTGGGCCATTGGCCTTCCATGGGTCCAGCCCGCTCAGCACGGCGCCGATCACGTTTGTGGGTTCGGAGGCGGTGACGGAGTCATTGCCCGCGAGATTGGGAATGATCGGGGCCATGCCGCCGCCGGTCTTGCCGTGGCACCCGGCGCAGTCGGCGGTGTACACGGTGGCGCCTAGGGCGATGGAGGCCGCGGCATCGGGCACCGCGGGGGTGGGCGGCACATGCTGGGGCACCGTCTCGTTCTGCAGGTAGTTGGCGATGTCCACATCGTCAGACACGGGGATCTGGCTGGTCGAATGGTCCACAACCTCGCCCATGGCGGCGTAGGGCGAGCCTTTCACCATATTGCCGTCGTCATGCAGGTAGGCCACGAGGTCGGCCTGCGCCCAGCCGCCGACGCCATATTTTTTGTCCGATGAGATGTTGGGGGCGAAGAAGGCGTCAATCGGCGCGCCGGCGTAGGCTTTGTCCAGCATCATCGCGCTCAGGAAGTTGCGCGGTGTGTGGCATTCGCCGCAATGGCCCAGCGCCTCGGTGAGGTAGGCGCCGTTCTTCATGCTGTCACTCCAGGCAGGGTTCATGTGCATGGGGCCGGAGCGGAAGAACAAGATGCGCCAGCCGAGCAGCACGGGCCGCTGGTTGAAGGGAAACAACATGGTGCTCGGCGTGGGCGCCACGTTTACCGGCGGCAACGAGAAGAGATACGCCTTGATCGCCATCACGTCCGCATAGGAGAGCTTGGTGTAGGAGGTGTAGGGCATCGCCGGATAAAGGAATTTGGGGAACAGCAGATAAGAGCGGCCCGGCGCTTCGCCGTAATGCACGGCGTTGTAGAATTGCGCATCCGTCCAGTTGCCGATGCCGGTTGCCTTGTCAGCCGTGATATTGGGGGTGGCGAGGCCGCCGAAGGGCGTGGCCATGACCAGCCCGCCGGAGAAGGGCGCGTGGTTGGGTCCGGTGTGGCAGGGCATGCAGTCAGCCGCCTCTGTCAGATATTTGCCGCGCGCGATCAGCGCCGCCGGGTCGGTCGGGGCGGTGAGGCTGGCCGCCGGGTAATCGGCGGTATCATCGGCATTGGCGAAGCGGCTGATTGCCGCGCCTCCGAGCAGAAGCGCAAGGGCCGCCACGGCGATGACCGGGCGGGCGGACAGGAATTTCGGCAACTTGAGCGGCATGATCGGACCCATCAGAATTTTGCCCTTACTTATTTCGCCAAATTTCAGAATCTATCAAGTGGAGGGGGTGCGGTTACTTGTAAAGCTGCGCCGGGTTCACCAATGGCCGGGCGATTTCCACCAGCTCTCCGCCGCGCCAGGCCAGGAAAAAGCAGTTTCGCCGCCCGGTGTGGCAGGCGACACCCTTCTGGTCGACCAGGAGCAGCAGCGTGTCGCCGTCGCAGTCGAGTCTCAGCTCCACCAGTCTTTGTTCCTGGCCGGAGGATTCGCCCTTGCGCCAGAGTTTTTGCCGCGAGCGCGACCAATAGCAGACCTGGCCGGTCCTAAGCGTCTCCTCGATGGAGTCGCGGTTCATCCAGGCCATCATCAGCACCTCACCCGTATCATGCTGCTGGGCGATGGCGGGGATCAGCCCGTTGGCGTCGAAGGTGAGCTTGTCCAGCAGCGTGTTCATGAGGCGAGCATGCCGTTGGTGAGGCAGGTTTCATCGAACCGGCAGACGATCTCGGCATGGGTGTCGTGCGGGGTGGCGCCGGCGTAATCCACCCTGGTGATGAGATCGGCGATGATCGCCAGGCGGGCGGTTTTTTTGTCGTTGGCGCGCACGACCATCCATGGCGCGGTGGCGCTGTCGGTCGCGCGCAGCATGGTGTTGCGGGCCTTGGTGTAGTCGTCGAAATGTTTCAGGGCCTTCTCGTCGATCGGGCTGATCTTCCATTGTTTCAGCGGATCGTCATGGCGGGCCTCGAGGCGCTTCTTCTGTTCCTTGCGGTCGATGTCGAGGTAATATTTGATCACGGTGATGCCTGAATCGGCAAGCATGGACTCAAACACCGGCACGTTGCGCAGGAAGGTGTGGTATTCATGGTCCGAGCAGAAGCCCATGACATGCTCCACACCGGCGCGGTTGTACCAGGAGCGGTTGAACAGCACGATTTCGCCCGCGGCCGGCAGGTGGTTCACATAACGCTGGAAATACCATTGGGTGGCTTCGACATCCGATGGTTTGGAGAGCGCCACGACCCGGATATCGCGCGGGGAGAGATGTTCGATGATGCGCTTGATGGTGCCGTCCTTGCCCGCACCGTCGCGGCCTTCAAGGATGATGAGCACCTTCTGGCCGCGTGCGATGACATGGCGCTGGAGCTTCACCAGCTCGACTTGCAGGTGGTGCAGGGTTTTATCGTAGCTCTTATCTTTTGCCATGCGTAATCATAAGCCCAAGCGGGTTCGGATGCCAGATCGTGCCGGAACAGAGACATGCGTGCGATTCAAGGCTATGACCCTCGGGCAAAAGGCCGGGGAGCGCTTGTATGGTTCTGGGGATATTGGCGGCCGGGGCCGCGGCGGGGCTGGCGGCGGTGTATTGGCGCGACACGCATCAGCAAAAGCACACGGTGCTGCGGAATTTTCCCGTTATCGGGCATTTTCGTTATTTCGCCGAGACCTGGGGCGAATATATGCGCCAGTACCAGTATCTGCCCGACTGGGCGGAGCGGCCGTTCAACCGGCTGGAGCGCAGCTGGGTGTACCGCTCGGCGAAAGGGGTTTCCAATCTG
>JAJZCG010000077.1 GCA_021846225.1 Pseudomonadota bacterium
CTCCACCCCGGTCACCTCCACCGAGCTTTTAATCGGCAAACTCAGCCCCTATTTCCTCATCGGCCTGCTGGACGCCGCCTTCTGCCTGCTCACCGCCGCCTTCTGGTTCCAGGTGCCCTTCCGCGGCAGCGTGCTCACGCTCATCTTCACCACCGCGTTGTTTGGCATCGTCGTCATGGGCATCGGCTACCTGCTCTCGGTACGCATCCACAACCAGCTTGGCGCGAGCCAGATCGCGCTGATGCTCACCATGCTGCCCATCGCCATGCTCTCGGGCTACACCTTCCCCCTCGACCAGATGCCAGCCGCCATCCGCGCCATCAGTTTTCTGGTTTACGCGCGCTACTACGTCACCCTCCTGCGCGATGAATTCCTCAAGGGCAGCTCACTCACCGAGATGGCAAGCTCGATCGCCGCGCTGCTCGCCTATGCGGTGGCGGTGCTCTGGCTGGCCGCGCGCGCCTTCCGCAAGCGGCTGGAGTAGCGCCGTGCTGGACCGCCTTTATGTGATGTTCATGAAGGAGTTCCTGGAGCTCAAGCGCGACCGCTGGGCACTCTTCCGCCTGGTCGTGCCGCTTATCCTGCAGGTGGTCATCTACGGCTACGCCGCCACCTTCACCATCAGCCACGTCGCCACCACCGTGCTGGACCTCGACCACAGCAGCGCCAGCCGCGCCCTGCTCTCGCGTTTTTATGCCACGGGCCGCTTCAACATCGTGGACATGGCCACCAGCCAGGCCCAGGTCACGCGCGATATCGACACCGGCACGGCGACCGCCGCCATCATCATCCACGCCGGCTTCGCCCGCCAGTTGCTCAACGGCCAGAGCGCGCCCCTGCAGGTCATCGTCGATGGCACCAACTCCAACACCGCGCTCATCGCGCTTGGCTATGTCAGCCAGATCGCCGCCCGCTTCCAGGCCGGCGCCATGGCCGGCACCTGGCCGCAACCCACCGTGCCGCCGGGCGGCATCACCGTTTCGCTGGAACAGCGCCCCTGGTTCAACGAGGGGCTGAACGATGTCTGGTTCTTCATCCCCGGCGTCATCGGCACGCTCACGCTGATGCAGGTCGTCAGCCTTACCGCCTTCGCCGTGGTGCGCGAGCGTGAGCTGGGCACGCTGGAACAGATCATGGTCAGCCCGATCCGGCCGTTCGAATTCATCCTGGGCAAGACCGTGCCCTTCTTCTTCATCGGCCTGGGCGATGTCGCGCTGGTCACCATTTTCGGTACGCTGTGGTTTGACATCCCCTTCGCCGGCAATCCGCTGGTCCTGCTGCTCGGCGCCACGCTCTTCCTGCTCGCAGCGGTCGGTCTCGGCCTGCTGCTCTCCACGTTCTCGCGCACGCAGCAGCAGGCTTTCGCGCTTAACTTTTTCTTCATCAACCCGCTGTTCACCTTGTCCGGCTTCGCCTTCCCCATCGCCGCCATGCCGCGGGTGTTGCAATGGTTCACCTTCATCAACCCGCTGCGCTATTTCCTCGTTATCGTTCGTGCCATCTTCCTTAAAGGCGTGGGCCTGGGCGCACTCTGGCCAGACCTTGCCGCCCTGGCCGCCCTGGCCGCGGGCATGCTGGCCATCAGCGTCATTCGCTTCCGTAAATCCTTGGATTAAATGGAGAACCGCCGTAAAAGCAATCAGCCTCGCAAATCAGGAGTGCCAGCATGACGCATGATTCAAAGCCGCATGATCTCCCCCCACCCAACCGCGAAGGCGGAATGCCCTTACGCAACGCGCTGAATCTGCGCCACTCCACGCGCAGCTACACCTCCAAGCCCATCCCCGAGCAGCTCCTCTCCGACCTGCTATGGGCCGCCTGCGGCATCAACCGCGCCAATGGCGACCGCACCGCCCCCTACTGGCGCCATGTCATGGTCATGGACATCTACGTGGCCATGGAAAACGGCGTCTTTCTCTACGACCCCGCCACCCACCGCCTGCTGGCGCACCTGCCGGACGACATCCGCGCCCAAACCGGCCTTCAGGATTTCCCCGGCAATGCGCCGATTGATCTCATCTATGTCGCCCATGGCGAGCGCATGGAGGTGCCCGAAGCGGAGCGCCGGCTCTATGCCTCGGTTGACACCGGCTGCATCGGCCAGAACGTGTATCTGTTCTGCGCTTCGGAAGGGCTCTCCACCGTGTTCCGCGGCGCCATCGAACGGGAAAAACTCGCCAAAACCCTGAACCTGCCGAAAGAGCAGTTCGTCACCTTCGCGCAGACAATCGGCTACGCCGCATAATTCCACACAAAAAGGAGCCGGGCGCCATGCCCCGGCATCCCAGAACCAAGTGAGGAAATAAGATAAATGTCCGCAGAGACTCCCACCCCGCCTGCCGCCCTGGCCATTGCCCCCGCGCGGCTGCGCCGCACCACCAACCTCACCGCCCTCAGCTTCAAAACCACAGCCGAATGCCCGCCCATGGACGGCTTCACCGGCCAGAAACGCGCGCTGGACGCCGTGCATTTCGCCAGCCGCGTCACGCGGCCCGGCTTCAACCTGTTCGCCATCGGCGCGCCGGGGGCGCGGATGCAGCAATCGGTTGAATCCATGCTCGCCGCCGCCCGCGCTGATCGCCCCGCGCCGTCCGACTGGGTCTATGTGCATAATTTCGCGGCCCCCCATCGCCCCACCGCCATCGGCCTGCCCGCCGGGCGCGCGCCGCACTTCCAAAAAGCGATGCTCGAGTTGATCGAGGATTTAAAATCCGCCCTGCCGATGTCCTTCGAGAGCGAGGACTACCAGAAGCGCCGCGGCGCGGTGGACGAGGTCTTCCAGAAAAAACAGGCCGACGCCTTCGCCGCCCTGCGCGACAAGGCGCAAGCCGCCGGGCTCGTGCTGCTGCGCACGCCGCTCGGCTTCGCCTTTGCCCCGGCCAAAAACGGCCAGGTCATTTCCCCGGACGAATTCCACACCTGGGAGGAAGCCAAGCAGCGGGAGGTGCAAAAAAATATCGAGACCCTGGAGCCCGAGCTGGAACATATCATGCACCAGTTCCCCGCCTGGGAAAAAGCCCGGCGCGAGGAGGTGCGCAAACTCAACCGCGACACCGCCCGCCTCGCGATCGCCCCGCTGATCGAGGATGCCAAGGCCAAATTCGCCGACATGCCCCAGGTAAGCGCGCATCTTGAAGCCGTGCGCGCCGACCTGATCGAGAACATCGGCATGTTCATGGTCAAACCCGAGGGCGAGGAAGCCCAGGGTGCCGCCCTGGGGCCGGGCGGAGCGTTTGACCGTTACGAGGTCAATGTCATGGTCAGCCATGACGCCACGGCAACCGGCGCGCCCATCGTGCAGGAGCCGCACCCCACGCTGGGCCACCTCACCGGGCGCATCGAATACATGTCCCAGCAGGGCGCGCTGCTCACCAATTTCCACCTCATCAAACCCGGCGCCATGCACCGCGCCAACGGCGGCTACCTGCTGCTCGACGCGCGCAGCCTGCTCACCGAGCCGTTCAGCTGGACGGCGCTGAAGCGCCTGCTCAAACAGGGCGAAATCGTCATCGAGGACGTCAACCACTTCCTCGGTCTCACCAGCACGGTCACGCTGGAGCCGGACCCGATTCCGCTTGACCTGAAAATCGTTCTCTCCGGCGACCGCATGCTCTACTATATGCTTGCCATGTACGACCCCGAGCTTACCGAGCATTTCAAGGTCCTGGCTGATTTCGAGGATGATTTCGACCGTTCGCAGACCAACGAGACGGCGATGGCGCATATCATCTCCAACCTCGCGTATGAGGATAAGCTGCGCCCGCTGGACTGCGAGGCCGTCGGGCTGATCATCGAACAGGCCGCGCGCATGGCCGGGAACGCGGGCAAGCTCTCCCTGCTCACCGGCGAGCTGCGCGACCTGATCATCGAAGCCGACTTCCGCGCCGGCGAGGCGGGACACACGCTCACCACGCGCGCCGATGTGCAAAAGGCGCTCGATGAACAGATCCGCCGCGCCGCGCGCCTGCGCGACCGCTCACAGGAGTCCATCCTGCAGGAAATCGCCCTCATTGACACCCAAGGCGCGCGCACCGGGCAGATCAACGGCCTCAGCGTGCTGCAACTCGGCGGCTTCGCCTTCGGGCGGCCCTCGCGCATCACCTGCCGCGTGCGCCCCGGCAGCGGCAATGTGCTGGACATCGAGCGCGAGGCAAAACTCGGCGGCCCCATCCATTCCAAGGGCGTGCTGATCCTCTCCGGCTTCCTCGCCGGGCGCTTCGCGCTGGATACGCCAATGTCCCTCTACGCCAGCCTGGTGCTCGAACAATCCTACGGCGGCGTGGAGGGCGACAGCGCCTCCTCCGCCGAGCTTTACGCGCTGCTCTCCGCTCTGGCGGATGTGCCCCTGCGGCAGGACATCGCGGTAACCGGCTCAATCAACCAGCAGGGCGAGATCCAGGCCATCGGCGGCGCCAACGAGAAAATTGAAGGATTTTTCGACATCTGCGCCAAGCGCGGCCTCACCGGCACGCAAGGCGTGGCAATCCCCAAATCCAACGTGCAGCACCTCATGCTGCGCCAGGACGTGGTGCAAGCCTGCGAGCAGGGCCGCTTCACCATCTATGCCATCGGCACGGCCGATGAGGGCATCTCGCTGCTCACCGGCCTGCCCGCCGGCGCGCGCGGGGCGGACGGCGCGTTCACCCCCGGCAGCGTCAATGCAAAAGTGGAAGACCGGCTGCGCGCCTTCGCCAGCATCCGCCAGCACTTTGGCGACTCCAAACCCCCCGCCGCCGCGTCCGAGCCAGCGCCCGCGCCGCCACCCGCTCCGCCACCCGCTTCGCCACCGGAGGCGCCATGAGCGGCACCACCCCACCGTTCAAACGCATAATCGTAGACATGCATTGCAGCGGCTGCGACCGGCTGATCGTGCAGCAGGCCGCCGGCCTCGCACAGTTGTTGCAACTGGAGCTGTTTGGCCGCTTTTTCGCGGACCCGGCGCCCGCCCGCCTCGCCGCCCTGCCCTTTGCGCGCGAATTCCGCCCCGGCGAGCGCGCCTGGGCGCCGCTGGAAGGCCACAACGTCTCACAGGAGCTATCACGCGCCATCACCGCGGCGGAACGCCTCTTCAAGCAGATGAGCGCCACCCTCCCCCGGCAATTTCAAATCATCCACGACCCCGCGCAGCTCGAACACCCGCCGAACGGCCGGGGCGGGACCATCGCCGTCATCCACCAGAGCGGCTACCCCAGCGCGCCGTTTGACCAAATGCTGGCATCCGCCTTCCAGATCGCCGCCAGCGTGCTCATCCTGCCCAGCGGCGTGCCGCCAAAATCAGGCCCCATCCTGGCCGTCGTCAATGGCCCTGACGATCCCGCCGCCGGCATCGCCGCCGCCTTGGCGCGCGCCGCCGGGGAGCAGCTGCTCCGCCTGGACAGCCACGCGGGCACCGCCGCGCAGGTGCCTGATGCCCGCCTCATCGTCATCCGCCGCGGCACCTTCAGCAACGCCACGCTGGCGCTCATCGCCGCGCGCAAAAAAACCCCGGTGCTGGTGGCCGGCACGGAACCGGCATGACCGCTGCAAGCTTCGACATCGCCATCATCGGCGCCGGCGTGGTTGGCTGCGCCGCGTGGCGCGCATTCACCCTCGCCGGGCTAGACTGTGTTCTCCTCGAGCGCGAGGCGGACATCATCTCCGGCGCCAGCAAGGGCAATAGCGCCATCCTGCACACCGGGTTTGATGCCGCGCCCGGCACCCTGGAGCTGGCCTGCGTGCGCGAGGGCTACCGGCAGTACCGCGCAATCCACGAACGCCTGGGCCTGCCGCTGCTGGAAACGGGCGCCATGCTCGCCGCCTGGAGCGAAGAGGAGCTGGAAAAACTTCCCGGCATCCGCGCGCAGGCGCACCAGAACGGCGTCACGGACGTCACCCAGATCACCGCCGCACAGGTGCGCGCCCGCGAACCCGGCCTGGCCGATGATGTGAAAGGCGGCATCTGGATTCCCGGCGAAGCCCTGATCGACCCCTGGTCCGCCCCGCTGGCCTACGCCCGCCAGGCGCTCGCCAACGGCGGCACGCTGCGCCTCAACGCCGAGGTCACCTCTGGCAGCTTCAGCGGCGGCGCCTGGACCCTGAACATCAAAAACACCGCCCCCATCCGGGCGCGCATCGTAATCAACTGCGCCGGTAATTTCGGCGATCTGGTGGAGGCCATCGCCCGCCCCAGCCCCTTCACCATCACCCCGCGCAAGGGCCAGTTCGTGGTGTATGACAAACCGGCCCACGACCTCGTGCAATCCATCATCCTGCCGGTGCCCGCCGCGCGCACCAAGGGCATCGTCATCACCCGCACCGCCTTTGGCAACCTGCTGGTCGGCCCCACCGCCGAGGACCAGCCCGAGCGCCGCCTCGCCACCACCGGGAGCGCCACGCTCAACGCCCTGCATGAAGCCGGATGCCGCATGCTGCCAGCACTCTCGGGCATGGAGATCACCACAGCTTATGCGGGCCTGCGCCCCGCCACCCAGTTCAAGGACTACCAGATCGAGGCGCTGCCCGCGCAAAACTGGATCACCGCAGGCGGCATCCGCTCCACGGGGTTGACCGGCGCGCTCGGCATCGCCCAGCATCTACGCGGCCTCTACGAGGCGCATTTCGGTACCCTCAAACCACTGCCCAGCCCGCTCTGGCCCCGCGTCCCCAACCTCACCGAGGCCCTGCCCCGCCCGCACGCGCAACCCGGCCGCTCGGAGATCATCTGCCATTGCGAGATGGTCACGCGCGATGAAATCGCCGCCGCGCTCGCAAGCCCGCTCCCCGCCGGGTCCATCGGCGGCCTGCGCCGGCGCACCCGCTGCATGATGGGCCGCTGCCAGGGGTTTTATTGTAGCCGCCGCGTGCTGGAACTCGCCGCCCCCCACATCCCCGGTCTCGCCGATGCATAACGTCACCATCATCGGCGCCGGCCCCGCCGGGCTCACCGCCGCCCGCGTCCTGCTCCAGGCCGGTATCGGCGGCGTGCAGGTGCTGGAGCGCAACCCGCAGCCCGGCGGCCTGCCCCGGTTTTGCGATCACCAGGGCTGGGGCATGTGGGACATGCACCGCCTCTACACCGGCCCGCGCTATGCAGCCGAACTCGTCCGCCGCGCGGCCGGGGCGGATATTCTCATCAACACCACCGTCACCGCCCTGGAGCCCAACGGGCATCTCCACATCAGCACGCCAGGCGGCCCCGAATATCTGCAGAGCCGCATCGTCCTGCTCGCCACCGGCATCCGCGAAAAACCGCGCGGCGCCCGGCTGGTCTCGGGCACCAGGCCTTGGGGCGTCACCACCACCGGCGCCTTCCAGGAAATGGCCCAGGCCGGGCAAATCCCCTTCCGCCGCCCGGTCATCATCGGCTCCGAACTCGCCGCCTTCTCAGCGCTCCTCACCGCCCGCCACGCCGGCATCAAACCCGTGGCCATGTTTGAGCCCGGCCCACGCATCCTCGCCCGCCGCCCCGGCGGACTCATCGCCCGCGCGGTTTTTGGCGTGCCGGTGCGCACAAACACACAGTTGCTGGAAATCCGCGGCATCGAGCGCGTGGAGTCCGTACTGCTCGCGCGCAACGGCCGGCCCGAGGAGCTGGCCTGCGACGGCGTGATCTTCACCGGGCAGTTCACCCCCGAAGCCTGGCTCCCGCGCAGCGCCGGGCTGCAAATAGACCCCGCCACCGGCGGCCCCGCCATCGACAATTTCTTCCGCTGCTCAGACCCCGCCTATTTCGCCACCGGCAATCTGCTCCGCCCGGTGGAACACTCAGGCTTCGCGGCGCTGGAGGGCGCGCGTGCCGCCGCGCAAATCCTGCGCGCCCTGCGCGGCGAGCTGCCACCCCCGCAAGCCGCCATCCCGGTCACGCCCGGCGGCGCGCTGCGCTACATCTACCCGCAGCGCATCATCCCCGGCGGCGCGCAACTCCAACTGTACGGGCGTGCCAGCCATGCCCACAAAGGCCGCCTGCGCGCCATGGCCGATGACACGCTGGTCTTTGAACGCCTCATCCGCATCCTGCCCGAGCGCCGCATCAGCCTCACTTTGCCCGGCGCCGCCCTCGCCGGGCGCAAATCCCTGGCGGTGATACTGGATTAGCATGTACCCCATCCTGGCCATTGACCAAGGCACCACCTCCACCAAAGCCTATCTGCGCATGGCCGATGGCGCCACCCGTCTTGTTGGCAGCCGCGGCCACCGCCAGCTTCACCCGCACCCCGGCTGGGTCGAGCACGACCCGCTGGAGCTGCTTGGCAACATCCGCGCGCTCATGGAAGCCGCCGGTCCCTTCGCCCGCCTCGGCCTCGCCAACCAGGGCGAGACCGTGGTGGCATGGGACGCGCAAACAAAACGCCCCCTCCACAACGCCATCGTCTGGCAGGACAACCGCACCGCCCCCGAGACCGAGCGCCTGAAGGCCGCGGGGCTGGAGGCGCAAACCCAGGCGCGCGCAGGCCTGCCGCTCGACCCCTATTTCTCCGCCACCAAGCTGCGCTGGCTGCTCGACAACACCCAGGCCGCCCGCGCCCTGCACCGCCAGGGCCGCCTGCGCCTTGGCACCAGCGACGCGTTTTTCATCGACTGCCTGACTGGCACCTTCGCCACCGACGTCTCCACCGCCTCGCGCACCAGCCTGCTCAACCTACGCACCCTGCAATGGGACGAAACCCTGTGCGCGCTCTTCGGCGTACCGCGCGAATGCCTTCCCGAAATCCGCCCCACCGCCGGAAATTTCGGCCAGCTTCCCGGCGGCGCGGCACTCAGCGCCAGCGCGGTGGACCAGCAGGCGGCCCTGTTTGGCCACGGCTGCCAGCACCCCGGCGACATTAAAATAACCTTCGGCACCGGCGCGTTTGCCTTGGGCCTCACCGGCACCGCCCCGGCCATGGGCGCCACCAACGGCCTGCTCCCCACCGCTGCCTGGCAGATCGGCGCCACCGCCCCCCAATACGCGCTGGACGGCGCCATCCTCACCGCCGGTTCCGCCCTGGAATGGCTGCGCGGCATCGGCCTGCTGAACGATTTTGCTGAAATTGACACGCTGAGCGGCCCATCCGCCGCCGCGCAGGGCGTGTTCTTTGTCCCCGCGCTGGCGGGGCTTGGCTGCCCCTACTGGGACCGTACCGCCCGCGGCGCCTGGTTCGGCCTCACCCTGAAGACCCCGCGCGCCGCCCTCATCCGCGCCGTGGTGGAAGGCATCGCCCTGCGCGCTGCCCAACTCGCCGCCGCTTTTGCCCAGGCCGCGCCGCTCGCCCGCATCTCCATCGATGGCGGGCTGAGCCGCAGCACATACTTCACCCAGTTTCTCGCCAACGCGCTGGCCCGCCCCATCAGCGTCTCCGCCAGCGCCGACCTCACGGCGATCGGCATGATCCAACTCTGCGAATCGCCCGGCGGCGCGGCATCGCCCAGCGGGCAGGCATGGGCTGTGGCCGAACCGCAATCAGGCAATTTCACCGCCATCCACGCCCAATTCGCCGACGCGGTGGAGCGCACCCGCGCCCGCAAGACTTAAATTTCGCTAAAAATGGCTGGGACGGGAGGATTCGAACCTCCGAATGGCGGAATCAAAATCCGCTGCCTTACCACTTGGCGACGTCCCAATGCGCCCTGCTCATATGTCGGCAAGGGCCGGGTCGTAAAGCCCCCCACCCCAACACCACCAGCCCGGCTGGTTTATCGCCGCCGCCGCCGCCGTGGCGGCCTCCGGCGTGGCGAAGATCGCGAAGCATGTGGCGCCCGAGCCGCTCATGCGCGCCAGCAGCGCCCCCTCCAGCCCCGCCAGCACCTCCAGCACCTGCCCGATCACCGGCTGAATCCCAATCGCCGCCGCCTGCAAATCATTCGTGCACCGCGCCAGATCAGCCGCCATGCCCGCCGCATCCACCCAGCCTGCGGGCAGTACCGCCGGGGGCGTGAAACCACCCTGGCGCGCGCGAAACACCGCAGGCGTGGGCACCGCCACACCCGGATTCACCAGCACCATGCCGAATCGGGGCAGTTGCGGCGCCGGCGACAAAATCTCGCCAACCCCCCCCATCCGCGCCGGCTTTGAGTCCAGGCACACCGGCACATCCGCCCCCAGCTCCAGGGCAACACCCCCCAGCGGCGTCTCGATGCCCCAATAGCGCGCCAGCAGGCACAACGCCGCCGCCGCATCGGCAGAGCCGCCGCCAATACCCGAAGCCACGGGCAGGTTCTTCTCCAGCAAAAGCCCCACACACCCCTCCGGCCGCAGCACCCGCGCCGCGCGCAGCAGCAGATTATCCGGCTCCTCCCGCAACACGCCGCCAAAGCGCCCGGTAATGCTCAGCGTCAGCGCCTCGCCCGGCACCACGCTCACCACATCCCCCACCGCAGGAAACACCGCCAGGCTGTCCAGCAGATGATACCCATCCCCCCGCCTGCCGGTGACATGCAGGAACAAATTCACCTTCGCCGGTGCAAAACGGCTTGGCATCACGAGACCGGGGGAAAATTCTGTTTGATCTTCGCCTTCAACTTGGCTTCCAGCTTCGCATCCGGCCCCAGCGAAAGGGCGCGCTGCCACTGATACGCCGCCTGCAATGTCTCGCCCGCCTGCCAGAACGCATCGCCCAGATGCCCGTTCACCTCGGCATCGTCAGGGTTCAGCTGCACAGCCTGTATCAGCAGCCCCAGCGCGGTCTGCGTATGGCCCTGCTTCAGGTTCACATAGCCCAGCGAGTCGATCACCGCGCCATCATTGGGGTCAAGCGCCACCGCGCGCTCCAGCATCGCCTGCGCCTGGTCCAGCTTCTCTCCATGCATCGCCCAGGTATAGCCGATATAATTCAGCACATACGGCTGGTTCGGTCCCAGCGCCAAGGCCTGCATCATATCCGGCTCCGCCGCCGCCCAGCCGCTCACATTGTCCTCGCAGATGCCACGATCGAAAAACAACGACCACGCCGCCGGCGGCGGCGGCGTACCCACCACCGCAATCGCCCTGCTGTAATAGGCAATCGCCGCCTGCATCTGGCCGGCCGCGCGCAACACATCCCCGGCATTGGCCAGCAGCCCGGGGTCCTGCGGGTTCAGCGCGATCAACTTGTCCAGCAGCGCCACCGCCGCCGCCGGACGGTTCAGGCTCGCCAGCAAATTCGCCTCCTGCATCGCCACCGGCGCGAACAGCGGATCCTGCTGCGTCACCGGCGTCAGCACATCCAACGCGTTCTGCAACATCACCGGCGTGGGCGTGGCCGCCGGATTATCGCCGCCGGAGAGCGTATTGGCCAGCAACAGCCGCGCTGCGGTTAAATCCGGCCGGAGTTGCAGGGCAAACCGCAAAAACACCTCGCGCAGAAACGTCGCGGAAGGCTGGTTGAGCGAGCCTGCCAGGGTGAGATACGCCTCCGCCAGCCCTTGCGCCGGGCTTGCCACCACGGGCCGCGCCACCACCGCCTGCAACCCCGGCAGCGCGATCTGCAAATCCGGATGCGCCTGCATCAGCGTAGCCAGCTCCTGCTGCGCCAGGCCCTGCGCGCCCTGGCGCGCCTCCCAGCTTGCCAATATCTGCGCCAGCCGCAGATTAGGCTGCCCATTGCTCACGGCGTTGTAGTACTGCGCGGCATCCCTCACATCATGCCCCGCATCGGCGATCAGCGCGGCATTCAGCACATAAACCGGGGCAAATGCCCCGGCGCTGAAGTACGGCTGCACTGCGTTCAGCGCCGCCTGGGTGTTGCCCTGGCCGAATCGGGACCACGCCACCAGCACCGGCTTGATCAGCCCCAGCAGGTCATCCTGCGGCAGGGCGCCATACAGCGCCGCCGCCTGCGCGTAATCGCCCTGCATGGCGGCCTGGTTGGCCAGCAGCAGCGCCGCCAGCGTATTGCCGGGAAGCTGCGGCGCCAGCGTCAGCGCCAGCGGATCACCCACCTGCGCCGAGGCCAGAAACCCCTCCCCGATCATCGCCTGGTTTCCCGGCGCCGCCCGCAGCCCGCGCGCAAAATATTTTGCCGCCGCCGCCGGATCATTGCGGGCCGCGGCATAATGCGCCGTCAGATACGCGCCATAGGCGGGGTTCGGCGGCGGGTAGGTTGCCGCCCCGCCAGGCCCCGCCGCCGCGCAGGCCGAGAGCAGGATGCAGGCAGCAACGGCACCACGGCGGCGAAACAGCGAAAATCTATCCATCGCTCAGGTGTAGCAGCGCCACCCGATCCGGCAAAGCGCGCGTTTGCAACTCCGGCTTGTTCGCCATTCCCAGCTGCGTTACGCTTTGCTGGGCTGGTTGCGGCCCCACCGGAAATACCCAGCCGGCACACCGTCCGGGAATGAGCTTTACCGGCACGAACTTCAGAACCGGAATACTAGGATTTAGCGCGCATGAACCCAGGCTTTCAGGCAACCACCGCCGGCATCACCGTCACGGTGCGGGTTTTTTATCTGGCCGACCAGTCAGACCCCGAAGCCGCGCGCTTCGCCTGGGCCTATCGCGTCACAATCGAGAACGCGAGCCCCCTGACCGTACAGCTCCTGCGCCGCACCTGGCACATCACCGACGCGCACGGCCGCAGCCAGCATGTGCACGGCGAAGGCGTGATCGGCGAAACCCCGGTGCTGGAGCCTGGCGAGAGCTTTGAGTACACCTCCGGCACGCCGCTCTCCACGCCCAGCGGTTTCATGACCGGCCAATACCACATGCTCGCGGTGGACGAGGACCGCCAGTTTGACATCGCAATCCCCGCCTTTAGCCTGGACAGCCCGCACCAGAACACAAGGGTCCATTAACTTTATCGCGCCATCATGGCGCCAACCCCGGCCCCCATGGGTTGCGGGGGTTCCATTCTTGCCCATATGGCGCTTTAGGGCTTCAATTCGCAGCCTTGCTTTCACCCATGCCCCGCTGATCCAAATCGCCGATCGGATCGTATACCGTACCACGAAGTAGCCCGACCCATCAGACCCTTGATAATACCGCAGACGGAGACCCGCCTTGAACGTCGTGACATCCAAAGCAAAGCTCACCAAGGCGCCGCGCGCCGCGAAAAAACCCAGCCGCGCGGAAGCTGAATCCGCTGTGCGCACCCTGCTCCTCTGGGCCGGCGAAGACCCTGAACGCGAGGGCCTGCTCGATACCCCCGGCCGCGTCGTGCGCTCCTATGAAGAATTTTTCCGTGGCTACGCTGAAGACCCTGTCGCCCTGCTTGCCCGCACGTTTGAGGAAATCGAAGGCTACGACGAGATGGTGGTCCTGCGCGACATCCGCATCGAGAGCCATTGCGAGCACCACATGGTGCCCATCATCGGCAAGGCGCATGTCGCCTACCTGCCCGGCAC
>JAJZCG010000078.1 GCA_021846225.1 Pseudomonadota bacterium
GGTACGCATCATCCGGGACGGGTGGCCGAGCGGTTTAAGGCAGCGGTCTTGAAAACCGCCGTGCGTGAAAGCGTACCGTGGGTTCGAATCCCACCCCGTCCGGATCTGATCGCACATCATCGGATCGCAGAGAATCCTGTCCCCACCGGCACGGAAACGCCTGCTGGGATCAGGTTATTTTTGCCGCCTAGAGTCTGATCGTTTGAGGTTGGCACGCGCGAGCGTGGCAACCGAAAGCGTGAATCAGCCTCTTATCAAAGAGTCTGATCGTTTGAGGTTGACGCGCGCCAGCGTGGCAACCGAAAGCGTGAATCAGCCGCTTATCCAAGAGTCTGATCGTTTGAGGTTGGCACGCGCCAGCGTGGCAACCGAAAGCGTGAATCAGCCTCTTATCAAAGCGTCTGATCGTTTGAGGCTGCCGCGCGCGAACAGGGCAACCGAAAGCGTGAATCAGCCTCTTATCAAAGCGTCTGATCGTTTGAGATCGCGCTAGACCTTCGGCACCAACCCACTCGCCTCGGCAATCGCCCGGCTTTCCGCAATCGCCTTGCTCACCGCCAGGGCCGCGGCCAGCGCGCGGGTTCCCGCCTGTGCATCCACCACCACCGGCGCCCCGTCCAGCACCGAGGCAAAAAACGCCTCATGCTCGGCCAGCAGCGCGTCATGGTCCTGCCATCCCGCCTGCTCCACGCCAAACTCCTCGAACCCCGGCAGTTTCATCCCTATCGCGCGGCCCACCAAGGTGAGCTTACGCGCCGCGAAATCCACCGTCAGATACCCGGTCTGCGAGAATATCCGCATCTTGCGCTCGGTTTTCAGTGAAATCCGGCTCGCGGTAATCGTCGCGACCGCGCCGTTCTCAAAGCGTATCCGTGCATTGGCGATATCGTCATGCTGGCTGGCCACGGGCGCGCCCACGGCGTCCACATGCGCCACCGGCGAATCGGTCAGCGCCAGAATCAGGTCCAGGTCATGGATCATCAGGTCCAGAATCACTGAAACATCCGTCCCGCGCGGCTTGAAGGGCGCAATGCGCACCGCCTCGATATACAACGGCTTGCCCATGCGCGCCGAGAGCGCCCCATGCGCCGCCGAGAACCGCTCCAGATGCCCCACCTGCAACACCAGCCCCGCCGCCCGCGCCAGTTCCGCCAGCTCGCCCGCTTGTTCCAGCGTCGCCGCAATCGGCTTCTCCACCAGCACATGCTTGCCGGCGCGCAAGGCTTTTGCTGCTAAATCAAAGTGATACTCCGCCGGTGCCGCGATAATCACCGCCTGCGCCAGCGCCAGAATCTCGTCCACGCTCTTCACCGGGCAGCCCGCTTCCCAAGCCACGGTCTTTGCCCGCTCCGGGTCGGCATCGGCCAGCCCGACCAGTTTGGCCCGCTTCGCAACGGCCAGTTTCAACGCATGGTAGCGGCCAAAATGCCCCGCCCCGATCAGCCCAACATTCAAGCGTTCACTCATGAAAAACGTGGTATCGCCCGCCGGGGTTGCGCGCAACCGGGAGCAACGTCATACCGCCTGCGATAGAAGGATTTTCGGATCACAAATGCTGTATTTCACCCGCGCCAAAACTTATGGAATCCTGCTCCTGTGCGTGCTCGGCGTCTTGCTGGGCCTGCCCAACACCGGCCCGCGCCCGGCGTTCCTGCCCGGCTTCATCCCCTGGCATCAGGTTCACCTGGGGCTGGACCTGCGCGGCGGCAGCTATCTGCTCCTGCAGATAGACTTCGCCGCGGTTGAAAAGCAGGACCTCAACAACCTGGTTGATCAGGTCCGCCAGACCATGCGCGCCGCCAACCTCGGCTACACCGGCCTGCACGCCGATATTCCAAATCATCAGGTCGTTCTGCACCTGCTCAACCCTTCAGATGCCCCGGCCGTCACCACGGCGCTGCGCAAGCTAATCAGCTATGCCCCCAACGCCAGCTCCCCCAACATCGCCATCGCCCAGGCGGCGGACGGCAGCATCGACATCTCCATCCCGCACCAGACCCTCATCGCGCGTGAATCCCAGGCGGTGGCGCAGTCCATCACCATCATCCAGCGCCGGATTGACGGCTCAGGCGTGCTCAACCCCACCATCGCCCGCCAGGGCACGGACCAGATCGTCGTCCAGCTTCCCGGCATCTCCGACCCCACCCGCGTGAAAACCCTCATCGGCACCACCGCGCACATGACCTTCCAGATGGTCGACTCCAACGCGCAACCAGGCCCCGTCGCCCCCCTGGGCGACACGCAGCTCCCCATGGCCGATAATCCGCAGCAAACCATGGACGTGTTCTCCAACGTCGCGGTTGACGGCGCCGATCTCGACAACGCCCAAGCCTCCACCGACCCGCAGAGCGGCCAATGGGTGGTCAACTTCTCGCTCAACTCCGTCGGCGCGCGTGAGTTCGCCGATGTCACCACCGCCAACGTCGGCAAGCTCTTCGCCATCATCCTCGATGGCAAGATCATCGAGGCGCCGGTCATCCGCGAGCCCATCACCGGCGGCTCCGGCCAGATCTCGGGCAATTTCACCGCCCAGTCCGCAACCGATCTCGCCCTGCTGCTGCGCGCCGGCGCCCTGCCCGCCCCGCTCAACATCGTCGAGGAACAAAGCGTCGGCCCCGAGCTGGGCGCTGATGCCATCCGCGCCGGCGCCCTCTCGCTCACCGCCGGCTTCGTCTTCGTGCTAGCCTTCATGGCCGTGTTCTACGGCCTGTTCGGCTGGTTCGCGAACGCGGCGCTGGTGATGAACCTCGTCATCATGCTGGCCATCCTCTCCTTCATGGGCGCAACGCTCACCCTGCCCGGCATGGCGGGCATTTTGCTCACGCTGGGCATGGCGGTGGACGCCAACGTGCTCATCAACGAGCGCGTGCGCGAAGAGGTGAAAGCCGGGCGCAAACCCCTGGCCGCGCTCGAGGCAGGCTACAAACGCGCCTACGGCACCATTATTGACAGTAACGTGACCACCCTGCTCGCCCACGTCACCCTGTTCATTTTTGGCTCGCCCCCCGTGCGCGGCTTCGCCGTCACCATCTGCGTCGGCATCGTCACCACCATGTTCACCGCCACCGTGCTGGTGCGCCTCATCACCTCGCGCTGGTACATCTCGCGCCGTCCCGCCTCGCTGCCTGTCTGAGGAACCGCAAAATGCTTATGAAACCCATGCTCCGCTTCGTTCCGGACGGCACCACGATCCGCTTCATGAACGGCCGCTTCGCCGGCCTCATCGTCTCGGCCGTGCTCAGCACCGCCTCCGCCATCCTCTTCTTCTACCCCGGCCTTAACCTGGGGCTGGATTTCAAGGGCGGCGTGGTCCTCCAGGTGGAAACCCCGCAAGCCGCCAACTTCCCCGCCCTGCGCACCGCCCTGGCCCAGGCCGGGCTGGCGGATGCCTCGCTGCAGAGCTTCGGCGCGGGGGGCACCGGCGTGCTCATCAGCCTGGAGAGCAAGGCCAGCGCCGCCGCCACCCAAACCTCCATCACCGAGGCGCAGAACGCCCTGGCCAAGGCTGCGCCGGGCGCCAAAATCCTCAGCACCCAGGCCATCGGCGCCTCCGTCTCCAACCAGCTCTTCGCCCAGGGGCTGGAAGCGCTGGGCCTCAGCTTCGTGATGATCCTGGCCTACATCTGGTTCCGCTTCGAATGGCAATTCGCCGTCGGCGCGGTCACCACGCTCGTCCTCGATACCACCAAAACCATCGGCTTCATGGTCATCACCCGCATTCCGTTTGACCTGGTGACAATCGCCGCCATCCTCACCATCATCGGCTACTCCACCAACGACAAAGTGGTGGTCTACGACCGGGTGCGGGAAAACCTGCGCAAATATAAAACCATGCCCCTGCGCAACCTCATCGATCTGTCGATCAACGAGACCCTGAACCGTACCCTGGGCACCTCCGGCACCGTCTTCCTCGCGGCCCTGCCGCTGGCTCTCTTCGGCGGCTCAGCGCTCTCGGGTTTCGCGTGGATCATGCTGTTCGGCATCGTGGTGGGTACCTCGTCCTCCATCTTCATCGCCGCTCCCATCCTGCTCTTCCTCGGCGAACACCGCCTGCGCCGCAGCGGCAGCCTGCCCAAAGCCAAATAACCTTCCCCGCCCACCCCACGGCCATGCCAGCGAAAGCTGGCATCTCCCCCCTAAAGCGCAATAGGTTTGGGTTGACGCAAGAGCGCACCCCGAAGGCGCTCTAAATAAGCCACACCGCGCCCGTTTGAATTAGCTCGCATCGTTTCGTTAACTTTGCTACAAAGTTACTGTTTTCTTTATTTTGTAAATAAGTGCGGTTTTTTAGACGATGCATAACCTAGTCTCCGATCAGGCCCTCATGGCCTCGATTCGCATCTTCTACCAGCCGATCATCCGGCTCGCGGACATGCGCCCGGCCTATGCCGAGGTTCTGGCCCGCACCGCTGGCACCGGCGGCACCTTCGGCGGCGCCGCAACCGTGGTCGAGGCGATGACCGGCACCGAGCGCTCCATGCACCTGACCGCCTGCATCATGCAGCGCGCACTCGATGAATACGCCGAACACGGTTTCGCCGCGCAAAACCTCCACATCGCCATCAACCTGCCGCTGGATGCGATGCTCCACCCCGATCTGGTCACCCGCATCGAGCTGATCCGCGCCAGCGCCGGCCTGCCCGCCAGCAGCATCCACTTCGAGCTGACAGAGCGCCACCCGGTCCACGACCTCAAAGCCGCCTGCGCGGTCATCACCACCCTGCGCGCCGCCGGCTACGGCCTGGCCCTGGACGACATCACCCCAAGCATGCCCTATCTCGCCGCCCTGCTGGATATGCCGATCCGCGCCATCAAACTGGACCGCAGCGTCGTCATCAGCACGCACCCGGCCGACCAGGACTTCATCCGCGCCATGGTGGCCCAGGCTACCGCCAAAGGTCAGGACATCATCGCCGAGGGCATCGAAGCCGCAAGCCTGCTCGAGAGCCTGCGCGCGCGCGGTGTCACCCACGGCCAGGGCTATCTCTTCTCGCGCCCGCTCCCGGCATCGGGCCTGCGGGAATATCTCTCCGCCGTTACCTGGCAGCCAGCCTGACCCCCAGCTGCCGCCCCGCGATCTTGCGCCGGATCTCCGCCAGCACCGGCCCGCCCAGGCACAAAGGCGCGCAACCCTCCGCCTCGCGGCGCTGCTGCATCACCGCCGGCAGCGGCACCACACGATCCTCCGCATTATCAAAAATTCCGCGATGCCCGGTATCCAGATACGATTCAACCGGCGCGCCCTCGGCAAAAATCACATCATGGCGCGCCAGCTCCACGTGATAATACGTCACCCGCTCAACCGCAGTGTCCTGGCGAATGGTCGTCCAGTTCAACAGCTCCTTCGCCGGCACCAGTACCCCATCCAAAAACAGCGCATGGTCGGGTGAGACCACAAGCCTGCGCCCCGGCACGCCCTCGCCCAGCGCCTCGGCGTCGATCACCACCGGGCGCACCGTCTCAGGCCGCGCCTGCGCGCCAATCTCCACCTCGCGCCTGCCGATCCACACAACCGGCTGCTCCTCACCCGCATGGGTAATCACCACATCCCCCACGCCGAGCGCCTCAACCGCCACCTCCCCGCGCAGTGTCAAAATCCGTGTCCCGGCCGCAAAGCACGGATTGATCGCGGTATTGGTGGTGAAAACCGCATCCACGAACGGCGTGTTGCTGTTCGGGCTCACCCGCGTGTTGAAGCCGATATCCAGCGTCGCCTGGTCCGCCGTTGCCGCCGTGCCAAACAATGCCCCCGCCACCTCGCCGATGACCAGCTTCTGCGCCGCATCCAGCGTGAACGGGTTGGTGAACGGCAACCCGTCCACGTTCCCGCCCGGCAGCACCAGAATATGCCCGCCGCTCAGCGCCGCCTCGGTAATATCGCCAACCAGCGCCTTATAATCCGTGTTCAGCGTACCGCCCACGAACAACGAGCCAAACAAATCCGCCACCGCCTGAATGGTGATCTGGTCACCCGCGATGCCAAAGCTGCCTGGCTGAAAATTCAGAATCCCGCCGCCGATGTTCGCGCCATACCCGCTGATCGTCCCGGCCGTTATCTGCGTGGTGATGTTGAACGCGCTGCCCTGCGCGTTATCAGTGAGGATCAGCACACCTCCCACCGTCCCGCCATTGTTCAGGAAATCAATGTTCGTGCCGTTGGTCAGCGGCGTGGCCAAGGTATAGGTGCCGCTCGAGGTGATGCTGACGTTCGTCATTCAATTTCCTGCCGTTACAACGCAGTATCCGGGAATGCGAGACAACCTGCAATAAAAAACGCGCGCCGTCGCGCTATAAACTTACCCTAGATTGTATTCCACCCAGTTAATCAGACAATAAACCCGCCGCCCAGCACCCGCGACCCGTCATAGAACACAGCCGCTTGCCCAGGCGCGGCCAACGCTGGCTCGTCGAGCAGCAGCATCGCCCCGTTCCCCTCCGGCACCACCCGCGCGCCATGCACCGAATCGCGCGCCCGCATCTTCACCCCGGCCGAAATCCCGCCCTCTGGCGCGTCGATCAGCCAGTTCACATCGCGCAGCCGCACTTCAAGGCTCTCCACCCGGCGCGGCCCCACCACAATGCGCCGTGTCCCCGGCTCTATCTTCTTCACCACCATATGCGCCGCCGCGTTGCCCAGCCGCTTGGCCTGGCCCACGGTGTAACGCGCGATGCCCTGGTGCGTGCCCAGCACCACGCCATCCTCGCTCACGATCTCGCCCTCGCTCAGCGCATCCGGGCGGAATTTTTCCACAACCCCGGCATAGGAGCCGGTGGGCACAAAGCAGATATCCTGGCTGTCCGCCTTCTCCGCCACCAGCAGCCCCATCCCGGCGGCCACGGCGCGCACCTGCGCCTTGCTAGCATAGTCGCCCAGCGGAAACCGGCAGAATTCCAGCTGCGCGCGCGTAGTGGCGGCCAGAAACCAGCTCTGGTCGCGGCTCTCATCCACCGCCTGATGCATCTGCGCCCCGCCCGGGCCTTCAAGCCTGCGCACATAATGCCCGGTCGCCATCGCCTCGCCGCCCAAATCGCGCGCCATCTCCAGCAGATCGCCAAATTTCAGATGCTGGTTGCACGCAATGCACGGCACCGGCGTCTGCCCGCTGGCGTAGCTGTCGGCAAACGCGGCCATCACGCTGTCACGAAACCGCGCCTGCGCATCCACCACATAATGCGCGATCCCCAGCGTATCGGCCACGCGCTTGGCATCGCGAATATCCTGCCCGGCGCAGCAGGCCCCTTTGCGCCCCACCGCCGCGCCATGGTCATAGAGCTGCAGCGTCACGCCGATCACCTCATGCCCGGCGCGCGCCATCAGCCCGGCCACCACCGAGCTGTCGACCCCGCCAGACATCGCGACCACGATTCTCATGCCCGTGCCTAACCCGCCGCGTTTCTGGTCGCCGCCGGCAGCTTCACAACCAGCCCGTCCAGCGCCTCGGAGATCACGATCTGGCACCCCAGCCGCGAGGTTTTCTCCAGCCCGAACGCCAGGTCCAGCATGTCCTCCTCATCCTCGCTCGCCTTCGCCAGCTTCCCGGCCCAGGCCGGGTCCACGATCACATGGCAGGTCGAGCAGGCCAGCGACCCCTCGCACGCGCCCTCAATATCCACGCCATGCTTATGCGCCACTTCCAGCACGGAAAGCCCCACCGGAGCCTCAACCTCACGCGCAACCCCGTTGCGCTCGATAAACGTCATTTTCGGCATCGCAAAACCCTCAGAAAATCCAGCGCCCTTCAAGCGCAACCGGCACGTCCATGCAAGGCGCGCTTCGCCATGGCCTCATATGCACGGCAAAACCCCGCCACCACCTCCGGCGGCGCATTCCAAGGCAGCGAAACCCTGATCGCCTGCCCCGCCAGCGCCCCCGCGCCCATCGCTTGCAACACATGGCTTTGCGCCACCTTGCCCGATGAACACGCGGACCCGGCGGAAACCGCGACCCCCGCCATATCCAGCGCGATCAGCTGCGTCTGTGCCTTCACCCCCGGCAGCGCCAGGCAGGTGGTGTTCACCAGCCGGTTCGCGCCAGCACCCAGCGCCACCGCGCCAAGGCGCACGCAAAATGCTTCAATTTCATCTCGATACCCCGCAATCCGCGCCGCCTCATAACCACCGCCCAGCGCCGCCGCCATGCCCGCGATGGCGGGGAGCGCAGGCGTCCCGCCGCGCCGGCCCAGCTCCTGCCCGCCGCCGCGCAAATCCGGCCTAATCTCCCGCCCGGCACTCACCACCAGCGCCCCGGCCCCCATCGGCCCGCCTATTTTATGGCCGGAGATGGCAATGCTCGCCGCCCCCATGCCCAGCCAATCCTCCCGGCAGCGCCCCGCCGCCTGCACCGCGTCCACATGCAGCAACGCCCCGTGCCGCGCGCAAACCGCAGCGGCCGCCGCCATGCCGTGGCGCACGCCGGTCTCATTATTCGCGGCCATCAGGCACACCAGCGCCCCCGGCTGCCCGGCCAGCAAACCCTCCAGCGCTGGCAAATCCAGCGTGCCATCGGGCAAAACCGGTATCACCGCGCCCTCCGGCGCCGCCGCGCGCACACAATCATGCTCCGTTGCGCCGTAAAACACCGCCCGGCCCGCCCCCAGCGCATGCACCGCCAGCGCATTCGCCTCGGTGGCGCCCGAACAAAAAATCACATCCCCAGGCTGCGCGTTGAAGCACCGCGCCACCGCCTCGCGCGCATCTTCCATTGTCTTGCGCGCCGCCCGCCCTGCGCCATGCACCGAGGCCGGGTTGGCCAGCCCCATCGCCGCCGCCGCCGCCGCCTTTGCCTCGGGGCGCAACGGCTCCGTCGCATTGGCATCCAGATACATCACCAGCTCAATTAATCCTGTCGCTCACCATTCCGGCGATACGGTGTTCCAGCTCCGTCAGCTCCCGGCGCAGCAGATCCACCTCATGCAGCAGCGGGTCCAGGCACGGATCACACGGCGTCCCATAAGCGTCGAACCGCGGCTTGGCGCCCTCGCGGTCCACCGGCCGCGCCGGGATCCCCACCACGGTCGTGCCCACCGGCACCGGGGCCACCACCACCGCATTTGCGCCGATGCGCGCCCCCTCGCCGATCTCAATCGCCCCCAGCACCTTCGCCCCGGCGCCGATAATCACGTTATTACCCACCGTCGGATGCCGTTTGATATGCTCCGAGCTGGTCCCCCCCAGCGTCACCTGATGGTAGATATACACATCATCACCCACCACCGCGGTCTCGCCGATCACCACACCCATGCCGTGGTCGATGATGAATCTGCGGCCAAGCTGCGCGCCGGGATGGATCTCGATTCCGGTTAAAAACCGCCCGATATGCGAGATAAACCGCCCGGTGGTGTAAAACCCGTGCCGCCAGAAAAAACTCGAAATCCGGTGAATTCCGGTTGCGTGCAATCCAGGGTAGCACAGCAAAACCTCGAGATTCGACCGCGCCGCCGGGTCACGCTCCCTGTACGCCCGAACCGTCTCCGTTAAAAACATAAGGGCCATGCGAATTTCCGTGGATTATCTGACCATAAGCAGTCTATATTAGCAGACCTGAGGGGAAACCCAAACGGTAATCCGTCTGTCATGCCACCCAACGCCTTGAGGAGCACTTAGGTATCCGGACCCCAGAGGTCAACAATCGGATGGTTGAAGGACGGTCAGCAGCCGGGGAATCTTCCCGGCTAACTTGTGCAGCTACACGGTAATTATGAAAGACGAGTTAGAGAATGCCTGAAGTGATGTTTGCCGGGCCGGAAGGCCGCCTGGAAGGACGTTACCACCATGCCAAGGAACGCGGCGCCCCGCTGGCGCTCGTCCTGCACCCGCATCCGCTGCATGGCGGCACCATGAACAATCGTATCACCTATTCCATGTATCAGGTGTTCCAGCGCCTCGGCTTTTCCGTGATGCGCTTCAATTTCCGCGGCGTCGGCCGCAGCCAGAGCAAGTTTGACGGCGGCATGGGCGAAATCAACGACGCCGCCGCCGCGCTGGACTGGATGCAGGCCCTCAACCCCGGCCATGGCGGGCTGTGGATCTCCGGCTACTCCTTCGGCGCCTTCGTGGGCATGCAGCTGCTCATGCGCCGGCCGGAAGTCTCCGGCTGGGTCTCCGTCGCCCCGCCCGCCGCCCATTACGACTTTGGCTTCCTCGCCCCCTGCCCGTGCAGCGGATTGATGATCCACGGCGATTCCGACGAAATGGTGCCGGAAATCTCGGTGCGCAAACTGGTTGACAAGCTCAACCTGCAAAAGGGCGTCGCCATCGACTATCGCGTGTTCGAGGGTGCGGACCATGTGTTCGCCAACCATGCGGACAAAATCGCCGAAGCCGTGGAAGGCTACGTCGCCCAGTCCCTCGCCCGCAAGCAAATGGCTCTGGCGGCCGACTAACCAGCCGTAATGGTCATGCCGGCACAAACCGGCATGACCATTTCCTGTCGTTTCGTTGTTTTTTCAAAACAAACCCGCACAAATTGGGGTGCAAGAAAAAAATTAACCCACACTAACAACGCATTATAAGCCGTTCTTCACAAACGCTCCCCGTGGAGCATCGCTCAGCGCGGCCGCAGCTTGCGTCCCCGCACCAGCTCGCTCACCACGCCGTGCAGCGTATTTAGCTCCTGGCGGGTAATCTCCCCCCGGTTAAAAAAATGCCGCAAATTGCGTATCATGCCCGGCCGCTTCTGCTCATTCTTTAAAAACCCGGACTCATCGCACTCGCGGATCAGATGCACCATGAAATGGTCGAGATCCGCCTTCGTCGCCGGCACCGTCTCATTGGTCTGCAATTCGCGCATCGGCTGTTCGTCCTGGCGCGCCAGCCACCATTCATAGCCAAACACCATCACCGCCTGCGCCAGATTGAGCGACATGAACCCCGGATTCAGGTCATAGCGGATCAAACTATCCGCGCAGGCGATATCGTCATTATCCAGCCCCGCCCGCTCCGGGCCGAACAGCACGCCGCAGCGCAACCCCCGCTGGCCGATGGCCACAACCTCCGCCGCGCCGCCGCGCGCCGTGAGCACGGGTTTTATGATATGGCGCGGCCGCGGACAGGTCGCGAACACCCGGTGCAAATCCCCCACCGCCTCGGCGACGCTGCCAAACACCACGGCTGAGTCCAATATCCGGTGCGCCCCCGCGCCCGTCCGCCAGGCGCGCTCCTGCGGCCAGCCATCCCGCGGCGCTACGATGCGTAGATGAAACAACCCGCCATTGCCCATTGCGCGCGCCACCGAGCCGATATTCTCCGCCAGCTGCGGGCGCACCAGAATCACCACCGGCGACGGCTCAATCGGCTCCAGCTCCGCCCCGCCATCCCGCCCGGTCATTTGCGGCGCCAGAGCGTGCCCTGCGGCCCGTCCTCCAAAATAACCCCATCCGCCTCGAGCGCCTTGCGGATCTCATCCGCCCGCGCGAAATTTTTCGCCCCCCGCGCCGCCTTGCGCTCGGCGATCAACGCCTCGATCTTCGCCGCATCGCCATCGCCCTGAAACCACGCCTCCGGCGCCACGTTGAACAACCCGAGCACCCGCCCAGCTGCCAGCAACCCCGCCGCCGCCGCCGCATCTCCCGCCAGCGCCGCATCCGCCAGGCTGTGCAAACCCGCAATCGCCCCGGGCGTGTTCAAATCATCCAACAGCGGCTCCAGCACGCAAGCCGGAATTTCACCGCCCGCGCGCAGCCCTTCATGCGCGGCAATCGCCCGGTAGAACCGGTCCAGCTCCCGCTTCGCCTCCACCAGCCCGGCCTGCGAAAAATCCAGCGTCGCGCGGTAATGTGTGCGCATCAGCAAATACCGCACCGCCTCGCCGGGGGCGCTTTGCAACACATCATGCAGCACCAGAAAATTCCCCAGCGACTTGCTCATCTTCTCGCCGTTCACCAGCAGCATGCGGTTATGCACCCACACATTGGCGAAATGCGACCCCGGGAACGCGCAGCATGACTGCGCGATCTCGTTCTCATGATGCGGAAAAATCAGATCATCCCCGCCGCCGTGAATGTCAAAATTCTCGCCCAGATGCTTCCAGGACATCGCCGAGCACTCGATATGCCACCCCGGCCGCCCACGCCCCCAGGGGCTCGGCCAGCCCGGCAGATCCTCCGAGGAGGGCTTCCACAACACAAAATCGCCCGGATCGCGCTTATAGGGCGCCACATCCACCCGCGCCCCCGCGATCAGGTCCTCCGGCGTGCGGCCCGAAAATTTCCCATAATCAGCGTCGGACGCCACGGCGAACAGCACATGCCCCTGCGCCTCATAGGCATGCCCGTTGGCGATCAAGCGCTGGATGATCTCGATGATCTCGCCCAGATGCTCAGTCGCGCGCGGCTCGATATCGGGCGGCAGCGCATAGAGCGCCCCCATGTCCTCATGATAATAGCGGATCGGCCCCTCGGTCACCTGCGCGATGCTCAAGCCCCGCTCGCGCGCCCGGGTGTTTATTTTGTCGTCGATGTCGGTGATGTTGCGCACATAAGTGACCTTCGGATACAGCCGCCGCAGCAGCCGGATCAGCACATCGAAAATCACCACATTGCGCGCATTGCCGATATGCGCGCGGTCATACACCGTCGGCCCGCATAAATACGCCCGCACGTTGCCAGGGTCGATCGGCCTGAAAACCTCTTTGGTCCGGGTCCGGGTATTGTGCAGCAAAAGTTCGGTCATGCCTGCGCTCTTCGGCGAGTTTTTGCGGCAAATCAAGCCGCATTGATCTTTTCTCACCCCGCCCCCCAAATAGAGCCATGGAACAGATTCTCTCCCACATAGACTCCGCGCTCGAAACCTCGCTGCAACGCCTGTTTTCCCTGCTGCGCATCCCCAGCATCAGCGCCCAGCCGGCCCATGCGGGCGACTGCCGGCGGGCCGCCGAATGGGCGCGCGACACCCTGGCCGGAATGGGCTTTGCCGCCCGGCTCTCCGAGACCAGCGGCCTGCCCGGCGTCATCGCCACCCACCATGAGGCCGGCCCCACCGCCCCGCATGTGCTCTTCTACGGCCATTACGACGTCCAACCCGCCGACCCGCTGAATCTCTGGCACTCCGATCCCTTCGACCCTCAGCTGGTTGACGGCCCGCGCGGCAAGCGCATTCTCGCCCGCGGCGCGGTGGACGACAAAGGCCAGGTTGTCAGCTTCCTGGAGGCCTGCCGCGCGCATCTGGCGGTCACCGGCAAGCTCCCGGTCCGCCTGACCATCCTGCTGGAAGGCGAAGAAGAATGCGGCAGCCCCTCCCT
>JAJZCG010000079.1 GCA_021846225.1 Pseudomonadota bacterium
CGTTTGCGCCGGCAAGGGGGTTGGCGTCAGCGCGGCCTGGGGGGCTGCGGGCTGAAGATAATCAGGCCCCACAGCGCACCCGGCAACACTGCCGGCGAGCAACAAGGGGAGAGAGCGCTTAAGGAAACCCGTTGGTTTCATAATTCTCAGCTACCGGCGTTCATAGCCCGCGTCAAGCCGCAAAAATTTAACAACTTTGTGTTAGGGAAACTTGTAAGTTTCCAAAAACTTCCTATGATGCCACAATGGCGGAACATTCTGCGGGTCGCAAAACAACAACCACACCAGCAACCAAACCGCGCGCCACCCAGGCGCCACCCCCAGCCGTGCAGGCCGATGCCCCCGGCGCCCCGCGCATGGCTGAACTCATCGCCGCGGCGGAGGATATTTTCCTGGCCAAGGGCTACCACGCGGCAACCATGAGCGATGTCGCCAAGGCCGCCGGCATGTCCAAAAAAACGGTCTACACATTGGTCGAATCCAAGGCTGATCTGTTCGTCACCCTGCTCGCCCATCACCATGCGCTGCTGAAATTTCCCGAACCCGGGCCTGACACCTCAACGCGCGACCAGCTGGTCGCCAATGTTCTCTGTCTCGCCCGCTATCTGCTCTCGCCCGAACAGATCGCCCTGCTCCGCCTGATCATGGCCGAATACACCCACAGCCCGGATTTTGGCCGCGTGTTCCTGCGCTCGCATGTCACCAAAGCCAAGAGCAAGCTGGAATGCTGCCTGGCGGAACTCGTGACAAAACATGCCTGCCTCACCACCGCCGACCCGAAAGAAATGGCCGCCATGCTCTTTGGCATGGCCATCGGTGAATTTCACCTCGGCGTGCTGGTCGGCTTCCGTGCCGCGCCCAGCAAACAGGCGCTTGAAAAACGCGTCCGCGATGCTGTCGATATTTTCCTCGCCGGTTGCGCCGCGCGCCTCCAGCCCTAAAACGCGCGCGCCAGCTCCAGCACCACCACCGAGGTGTCGATCAACACCTTGCCCGCGTGCTCGAACATCACCGTCACCCGGTGGCCGATGGCGCTCTGCACCTGCCCCAGCCCCCATTCCGGCTTTTGCGGGTGGCGCACATATTGCCCCGGCTCAAACTCAGAGCGCGTCATGGCCACAAGCCTTCATCGCCGCCTCCATATGCGCGGGCACCGGCGCCTGGGCCGCCAGTTGCGGCTCCAGCGGCAACACAATCCGCCGCGCCAGCAAATGCAGCGCGCCCGCACCGCCGCCATACACCGCATCGCCCGCAATCGGATGCCCCAGCGCGGCCGCATGCGCCCGGATCTGGTGCGTGCGCCCGGTTTTCGGCGAAAATTCGATCCAGCTCATCCCCGCCACCTGCCCCAGCATGCGCCAATGCGTCACCGCGGGCTGCCCCGCGGCATCGGGCGCCATTTTCCAGGCCCGCCCCTGCGTCACCTTGGCCAGGGGCAGCTCCACCACCCCCTGCATAACCTCCGGCACGCCGCGCACCACGGCCCAGTAGGTCTTTTGCGCCAAACCGGCCGCAAAACACGCCTGCGCCGCCAGCAGCGCCGATTTTTTCAACGCAATCACCAGGCAACCCGCCGTATCCTGGTCCAGCCGGTGCGCCAGCCACGGGCCATCGCGCCCCTGCCGCCAGCCGGGGAAAAAATCCTCCACGCTCGGCCCGCCCGCGCGCCCCGCATGCACCGGCAACCCGGCGGGCTTATCGATGATTAAAAATCGCCGGTCCCGGTACAGCGCGGCCGGCGGCCTCACGCGCGCAGATGCTCCGGCACCTTCAGCCCCAAACGGCGCGGAATATCCCACACCTCCTGAATCCGCCGCACTTCATGGAACCCGGCCGCCAGATAATTCGGCAGCGCGCGCTCATGGTCGGCCGAGCAGGTATTCACCGTCATCCCGCGCAACGGCGAGCCACCGGCGAACACGCTGTCCACCGCGGCGTCCAGCAGCAGCTTGCCCAGCCCCTTGCCGATAAATTCAGGCATCAGGCCAAAATAATTCAGGTTCACATTGGGCCAGTACCCGGCATCGGTCTCAAAAAACCCCGCCACCTGCCCATCCACCCGCAGCACATGAAACGCCACCGCCGGATTAGCCAGATGCCGCGCCAGCATGTCATCGGGCATCATCCGGCGCAGCCACCACAGCCACGCGCCGCCAACCCCGTTATACAGCGCGCGATACCCGGCCACGCTCAGCCGCTCGCTGCGCAGCACCACCCCCGTCGGCAGCACCGCCAGCGGCCGTTTGGGCGCCTGGTCCATGCGCAGAAACACCACCTCGACCTCAACGCGGTCGAATGCTTCTCCCGGCATCACGCGCGCATAGTCCAGCATATCAGTCATCAAGGAAGCTGCGCAGCTTGCGCGAGCGCGATGGGTGTTTGAGTTTCCGCAGCGCCTTCGCCTCAATCTGGCGGATACGTTCGCGCGTCACGTTAAATTGCTGGCCCACTTCCTCCAGCGTATGGTCGGTGTTCATGCCGATGCCAAAACGCATGCGCAGCACACGCTCCTCGCGCGGCGTCAGCGAGGAGAGCACCCTTGTCGCCGCCTCGCGCAAATTCGCCTGCACGGCGGCATCCAGCGGAATAATCGCCCCCTTGTCCTCGATGAAATCGCCCAGATGGCTGTCTTCCTCATCGCCGATCGGCGTCTCCAGCGAGATCGGCTCCTTGGCGATCTTCAGCACCTTGCGCACTTTTTCCAGCGGCATGCCGAGCTTCTCGGCCAGTTCCTCAGGCGTGGGCTCGCGGCCGATCTCGTGCAGCATCTGGCGCGAGGTACGCACCAGCTTGTTGATCGTCTCGATCATATGCACCGGAATGCGGATGGTGCGCGCCTGGTCGGCGATGGAGCGCGTGATCGCCTGGCGGATCCACCACGTCGCATAGGTCGAGAACTTATAGCCCCGGCGGTACTCGAACTTATCCACCGCCTTCATCAGCCCGATATTGCCCTCCTGGATCAGATCCAGGAACTGCAAACCGCGGTTGGTGTACTTCTTCGCAATCGAGATCACGAGGCGCAGATTGGCCTCGATCATCTCCTTCTTCGCCCGCGTGGAATCGCGCTCCCCGCGCGAGACGGTGGTATAAACCCGTCGGAACTCCTCAATCGGCAGCCCGCCCTCGGAAGCCACCTTGCCAATCTGGGCGCGCAGCTCGCTCACCTGCGGGGTGAATTTCTTCACGAAATCCTTCCACCCCTTGCCCGGCAGCGCCGCCACGTAATTCATCCAGCCGGGGTCCATCTCCCGGCCCCGGTAATGCTGCAAAAACTCCTCGCGGGTCACTTTCGCGCCCTCGGCGAGGCGCAGAATCTGCCCCTCCAACCCGTTCAGCCTCTGGTTCAGCACTTTCAGCTGCGCCACCAGCTCCTCGATGCGGTTGTTGTGCAGCCGCACCTGCTCCACCTTGGCCACCAGCTCATCGCGCAGCTTCTCATAGGCCTTCTCCGAGCGCGAATTCACATCGCCCCCGGCCGTCAGGTTATCCAGCCGCTTCTGCTGGATTTTCGCCAGCTTCTCGTAGAGCTTCTCGATATCCTCGAAATACGTGAAGATCTCCGGCTTCAGCTTCTCTTCCAGCGCCGCCAGCGACATGCCGCCGCCATCGCCTTCCTCATCCTCGTCGAGCTCCTCGGCGGCCGCATCCGCAAACCCCTCCGCGGCGCCCGGCTCATTGCCCGCCTGCATCGCCTCCAGGTCGATCACATCGCGCAGCAGCACCCGGCCGTTGTTCAGCGCCTCGTGCCAGGCGATGATGGCGCGGAACGTCAGCGGGCTCTCGCACAAGCCCCGGATCATCATATCCCGCCCGGCTTCTATCCGCTTGGCGATGGCGATCTCACCCTCGCGCGAGAGCAGCTCCACCGTTCCCATCTCGCGCAGATACATACGCACCGGATCATCGGTACGGCTGACCGAACTCTCCGAGATATTGCCCGCCGGGCCTTCATCGTCCTCGGCTGCCTCTTCCTTGGGCGCGGCGGCGGCCTCGGCATCCTCGCCTTCCTCGCTCTCCACCACCTGAATGCCCATCTCCGAGAGCATCGCCATGATGTCCTCGATCTGCTCGGAGGAGTTCTGCTCCGCCGGCAGGACGGCATTCAGCTCATCGAAGGTGATGTAGCCGCGCTCCTTGCCCTTGGCGATCAGCCGCTTGACGGATGCCGACTGCGTATCGAGCACATTGGCATCGGCTTCGGCCTCGGGGGCTGGGGTCTCGGTGGCGGTGGTCGCGGGCTTGATTGCCATGATCAGGCGGTACTCCGGGAATGACGGGGGCTGTATTATTTTACTATTCGTTATGTAGGCAAGAAGCTTGCCCCATTTAAGTCACGTGTCGGCGGCGCCGTACTCTCCGGCCATCGCCTGGCGCAACAGCTCATTATATTTAATGAGCCGGCTCCACGCACCGGCATCGTCCTGGTTTGCCTTCCAGAACCGCTCTTGCTCGTCACGCTGGGCACGCAACATCTCGATGCTGAAATCCATCAATATATACCAACTCCACCAGATTTCCGCGACCTGGGACAGGCTTGCATCAGGCGCGAGGCGGAAATCCCCAGCCGCATCGGCCGCGATAAGCCCCGCCTCACCGGCCAGACCAAGTTGGTTCAAGTGGGTGAACAGACTTTCCGTGTCAAGGCTTTTCGCCTGTGCGGCATAACTCCCAAGCGCCTCGCGGAGTCTCTCACAAGCCGGCGGCAGCCTCACCCTGGCGAACGCCTCCTCCACATCGGGGATCAATGCCGGATACGCCAGCAGCACCGCCAGCATCAGCCGCGCCCGCTTCTCCTGCGCCCCCGCGGCATCGGGCGGCGCCATATCGCGCACAAACGCAGCCGGCTTCTTCGGCGCCCCCGGCTTGCCCGCCCGCCGCTCGGCAAAAAACCGATCCAGCAGCATCGCGCGATACTCTCCGGCCAGGTTTTTATCCGGTATCCGGCCCGCAACCTCTATCAAGCGCTGCCGGAACGCCGCGCGCGCCTCCGGGGTGGTGCGCGCCCCGCCTTCGGCCAGCATATCATACAAAGCGGCGGAAATCGGCCGCGCGCTCTCCAGCCTGGCCTTAAACGCCGCCGCCCCCTCGCGCCTGATCAGGCTGTCCGGATCATCCTTTTCCGGCAAATTCAGAAATCTGAGGGATTTATCCGCCCCCAGCGCCCCCAACGCCATATCCGCCGTCTTCAGCGCCGCCCGCCGCCCGGCGGCGTCCCCGTCGAAACATATCACCGGCTCGGGCGAAAGCCGCCAAATCTCCGCCAGATGCTCCTCCGTCAGCGCCGTCCCCAGCGGCGCCACCGCCCCGGCGAAGCCCGCCTGCGCCAGGGCGATCACATCCATATATCCCTCGGCGACAATCAGCGCCGCGCCCTTGCGCACCGCCTCGCGCGCCAGATTCAGCCCGTAGAGCGCGCGCCGCTTGGAGAACACCGCCGTCTCCGGCCCGTTCACATATTTGGGCTGGCCCTCGCCCATAATCCGCCCGCCAAAGCTGATCACGCTGCCCCGCCGGTCGGTAATCGGGAACATCACCCGCGAGAAATACATATCCACCGGGCCATGCTCGCCCTGCTTCATCAACCCGGCCTCAATCAGCTGCTCCGGCTTTATATTCTGCCCGCGCAACGCCGCCGCCAGCACGCCCCTGCCCTCGCCCGACCACCCCAGGCCAAACCGCCGTATGGCCGCATCCGTCAAACCCCGCCCGCGCAGATAATCCAACGCGGGCTTGCCCTGCGGCTCATGCAAAAACCTCTGGAACACCTGGCCCGCGGCCGCCAGCACCTCGGAAATCCCAGCCCGCCGCTGCTCGGCCTGTGCCGCCTGCGGGCTCGCCTTGGGCACCTCCAGCCCCGCTTCGGCGCTCAGGCTCTCCACCGCCTCCATGAACCCGGCGCCCGTGGTCTTCATCACAAACGTGATGACATCCCCATGCTCGCCGCAGCCAAAACAGTGGTAATGGTCGTCATACACATAAAACGACGGTGTTTTCTCGCCATGGAACGGGCAGCATCCCTTAATGTCGCGCCCGGAGCGCGTGAGCTTCACCGAGCGCCCGATCACCCCGGCAATCGGCGTGCGCGCCCGCAACTCGTCCAGAAAATTGGCGGGCAGCGCCATGGTTTCAGCCCAGCGCCGCCTTCACCGCGGCGGAGGCCACACCCATGTCCAGCGCCGCACCATGCTTGGCCTTCAGCGCGCCAATCACCTTGCCCATATCCTTGGCACTGGCAGCCCCGGTCTCGGCGATCGCGGCGGCAATCGCATCCCGCAGCGCCTCACCGGCCAGCGTCTGCGGCAAAAATTCTTCAATAACAGTAATCTCCGTCTCTTCCTTCGCGGCCAGCTCCTCGCGCCCGCCCTGGCGGTACAACGTCACGGAATCCCGGCGGGATTTGATCATCGAGCGCAGCATCGCGAAAATCTCGTCATCCGGTATGGCGGTAATCCCCTTCGGCCGCGCCGCGATATCGCTGTCCTTCAACTTCGCCTGGATCATCCGCAGGGTCGAGGTCCGCTCGGCATCGCGCGCCAGCATGGCGGTTTTCACGGCGGCAGTAATATCTTCACGCAAGCTCATACTCATTCCCCTTCGGAAAAAATTTCCAGCCCATTCGATATACGTTGAAGCTGGATAAAAAATCCGGTAGCAGATTTTCATGTCAATTTCCATCGCAGACCTCATCGACCTTCTGGGCGGCGCGGATGCCGCCGCCACTCTAACAGGCGTCTCGCCCGACGCGATCAGGAAATGGCGCACCTCCGGCGCCATCCCCTCCCGCCACTGGCCGGCCATCTGCGCCGCCACGGGCCTGAACATGGGCGATCTGCCCCGCTCCGCCGTGGAGAGCGACATACCGCCCGGCGCCACCGCCGCCCTGGTCCTGGCCGACGGCTCCGTCTTCTGGGGCCGCGGCCTTGGCGCGCACGGCACCAGCGCGCCCGCCGAGCTTTGCTTCAACACCGGCATGACCGGCTATCAGGAAACCCTGACCGACCCCTCCTACGCCGGGCAGATCATCACCTTCACCTTCCCCCATATCGGCAATACCGGCGCCAACGAGGAAGATTGCGAGGCCACGCAAATCTTCGCCCGCGGCCTTGTCCTCAAGGAGGACATCACCGCCCCCTCCAACTACCGCGCCACCACCGATCTCGACGTTTGGCTCAAGCGCATGAACACCCCCGGCATCTCCGGCGTGGATACCCGTGCGCTCACCCTGCGCATCCGCGACCTTGGCGCTCCCAGCGCGGTGCTGTCCTTCCCGGCTGACGGCAAGTTCGACCTCGCATCCCTGGCCGCCACCGCCGCCGCCTGGGGTGGGCTGAACGGGCTGGACCTCGCCGCCGAGGTCTCCTGCACCCAGCCCTACGAATGGACCGGCGGTACCTGGAGCTGGGCGCACGGCTTCGCCACCCCCGAGCCCCGGCACACCATCGTCGCGGTGGACTACGGCGCCAAGCGCAACATCCTGCGCTCGCTCGCCTCGGCCGGCTGCCGTGTCATCGTCGTCCCCGCCGCCGCCACCGCGGCTGAGATCCTGCGCCACGAGCCGGACGGCGTGTTTCTCTCCAACGGCCCCGGAGATCCGGCCGCCACCGCCGCCTACGCCGTCCCCGCCATCCAGGGCGTCATGGAGGCAGGCGTCCCCATCTTCGGCATCTGCCTCGGCCACCAGCTGCTCGCCACCGCGCTCGGCGGCAAAACCTACAAGCTGGAGCGCGGCCACCGCGGCGCCAACCAGCCCGTGAAGGACCTGCTGACCGGCAAGGTGGAAATCACCAGCCAGAACCACGGCTTCGCGGTCGATGAAAAATCGCTGCCCGAAGGCGTGGAGGTGACGCATGTGTCGCTGTTCGACGGCTCGAATGAGGGCATCGCCTGCAAGGCCAAGCGTGTTTTCTCAGTGCAATACCACCCGGAGGCCAGCCCCGGCCCGTCCGACTCCAGCTACCTCTTCAAACGCTTCGTAGACATGCTGGCCTGACCACCAGCACCACGAACAGCGCCGGGGGCAAAACCCCGTTACATTTTCGCATCGGATTTCAAAATGCCCAAACGCACCGACATAAAATCCATCATGATCATCGGCGCCGGCCCGATCGTCATCGGCCAGGCCTGCGAGTTTGACTATTCCGGCGCGCAGGCGTGCAAGGCGCTGCGCGAGGAGGGCTACCGCGTCATCCTGGTCAACTCCAACCCCGCGACCATCATGACCGACCCCTCGCTCGCGGACGCCACCTATATCGAACCCATCACCCCCGAGATGGTGGAAAAAATCATCATCCGCGAGCGCCCGGATGCGCTGCTGCCCACCATGGGCGGCCAAACCGCGCTCAACACCGCGATGACGCTGGCCAAATCCGGCGCGCTCGAAAAACACGGGGTGGAGCTGATCGGCGCGAAGGCCGATGTCATCGACCGCGCCGAGGATCGTTTGAAATTCCGTGACGCCATGGCCGAAATCGGCATCATGGGCCCCAAATCCGCGATCGCGCACAACCGCGAGGAAGCCGCCGCGGCGCTGGAACTCGTGGGCCTGCCCGCCGTCATCCGCCCCTCCTTCACCCTGGGCGGCACCGGCGGCGGCATCGCCTATAACCGCGAGGAATTCTTCGAGATCTGCGCCTCGGGCATAGACGCCTCGCCGACCGATGAAGTGCTGGTCGAGGAGTCCGTGCTGGGCTGGAAGGAATACGAGATGGAGGTGGTCCGCGACAGCGCCGACAACTGCATCATCGTCTGTTCCATCGAGAACATAGACCCCATGGGCGTCCACACCGGCGATAGCGTCACCGTCGCCCCCGCGCTCACCCTCACCGACAAAGAATTCCAGATCCTGCGCGATGCCTCCATCGCCTGCCTGCGCCGCATCGGCGTCGATACCGGCGGCTCCAACGTGCAGTTTGGCATCAACCCGGTCGATGGCCGCATGGTCGTCATCGAGATGAACCCGCGCGTCTCGCGCTCCTCCGCCCTGGCCTCAAAGGCCACCGGCTTCCCCATCGCCAAAATCGCCGCCAAACTCGCGGTCGGCTACACGCTGGACGAGTTGCAAAACGACATCACCAAGGCCACGCCCGCCTCCTTCGAGCCGGTGATCGACTACGTCGTCATCAAAATCCCCCGCTTCACCTTCGAGAAATTCCCCGGCACCCCGGCGCTGCTCTCCACCTCGATGAAATCCGTCGGCGAGGCCATGGCGATCGGCCGCAACTTCGCCGAGGCGCTGCAAAAGGGCCTGCGCAGCCTGGAAACCGGCCTCTCCGGCCTCGATGAAATCCCCGCCCCGGGCGACGGCACGGCCGATGCCTTCCGCGCCGCTCTCTCCACCCCGCGCCCCGACCGCCTGCTGATGGCGGCCCAGGCCCTGCGCGCCGGCGTTCCGGTGGAGGACATCCACGCCGCCTGCAAGTTCGACCCCTGGTACCTCAACCAGATGCAGATCATCATCGACGCCGAAAACGAGGTGAAGAAAAACGGCCTCCCGCGCGATGCCCTGGGCTTGCGCAAGCTCAAGGCCCTGGGCTTCGCCGACAAACGCCTGGCCCAGCTTTGCGGCCGCACGGAAGCCGCCATCACCGATGCGCGGCTGAAACTCGGCGTCACCCCGGTGTATAAGCGCATCGACACCTCCGGCGGCGAATTCTCCTCCCAGGCCGCCTATATGTACGGCACCTACGAGGGCAGCTACGGCACCCCCATCTGCGAAGCCGCCCCCACCGCGCGCAACAAAATCCTCATCCTCGGCGGCGGCCCCAACCGCATCGGCCAGGGCATCGAGTTCGACTATTGCTGCGTCCACGCCGCCTACGCCCTGCGCGAGGCGGGTTATGAGACCATCATGGTCAACTGCAACCCCGAGACCGTCTCCACCGATTACGACACCTCCGACCGCCTCTATTTCGAGCCGCTGTTCGCCGAGGACGTGATCTCGCTGATCCGCACCGAGCAGCAGAACGGCACATTGCTCGGCTGCATCGTGCAATACGGCGGCCAGACGCCGCTGAAGCTGTCCCAGGCGCTGGAGGATGCGGGCATCCCCATCCTCGGCACCTCCGCCGATGCCATCGACATCGCCGAGGACCGCGAGCGTTTCGCCGAGCTGCTGCAAAAACTCGGGCTTCGCCAGCCGGAAAACGGCATCGCCCGCTCCGCCGAACAGGCCGAGGCCATCGCCGAGCGCATCGGCTACCCCATCATCATCCGCCCCTCCTACGTGCTGGGCGGCCGCGCGATGGAAATCGTCTACGACCGCAACGGCCTCGCCCGCTACATGCGTGAAATCGTGCGCGCCTCGGCTGAAAACCCCGTCCTCATCGACCGCTACCTCAACGAGGCCTCCGAGGTGGACGTGGACTGCATCTGCGATGGCGAGACCGTCTACGTCGCGGGGGTGATGGAGCATATCGAGGAAGCGGGCATCCATTCGGGCGATTCCGCCTGCTCCATCCCGCCCTACTCACTCTCCCCCGCCATCGTCGCCGAGCTGCGGGCCGAGACCGTGGCCATGGCCAAGGCGCTTGGCGTCGTCGGGCTGATGAACGTGCAATACGCCATCCAGAACGAGCTGATCTACGTTCTTGAGGTCAACCCGCGCGCCTCGCGCACCGTGCCCTTCGTCGCCAAGGCCACCGGGGTGGATGTCGCCAAAATTGGCGCCCGTATCATGGCGGGTGAAAAACTGGCCTCCTTCAAGCTCGACGACTCGGTCGCCCTGCGCCACGTCGCGGTGAAGGAAGCCGTCTTCCCCTTCGCCCGCTTCCCCAATATTGACACATTGCTCGGCCCGGAGATGAAATCCACCGGCGAAGTCATGGGGCTGGACACTAATTTCGCCCGCGCCTTCGCCAAGGCCCAATCGGGTGCTGGCGTCATCCTCCCGCTCTCCGGCACCGCCTTCCTCTCGGTTAAGGATTCTGACAAAGCCGCCATCCTCCCGGTGGCCCGCCGCCTGGCCGACCTCGGCTTTGCCATCATGGCCACCTCCGGCACCGCCAAACACATCGCCGCGGCCGGCATCCCGGTGAAGCGCGTCAACAAAGTGCTGGAAGGCCGTCCGCATTGCGTGGATGCCATCCGCTCGGGTGAAATCCAGCTGGTCATCAACACCGCCCATGGCGCCCAGTCGGTCACTGATAGTTTTGACATCCGCCGCTCCGCGCTGACCCATGGTGTACCAAATTTCACCACCATCGCCGCCGCCCGCGCCACCGCGCACGCCATCGCCGCCCTCATTTCGGGCAGTCTTGAAGTTGCGCCGCTTCAGTCGTACTTTCCCTAGCCTTTCAACAGCGTCGCTGGCCCCCGCGCGGGTGCCGGCGGCGTTTACCATTTACCCCCTAACCCCATCGGGGCGCCCCAGGCGCTTTGAGGAGACCCTGTGCAGAAATTTCCCATGACCGCCTCCGGCCTCGCCGCTCTCGAAGACGAGCTGCGCCACCTCAAAGGCTCGGAACGCTCCGCCATCATCCGCGCCATCGCGGAGGCCCGCAGCCATGGCGACCTTTCGGAAAACGCCGAGTACCACGCCGCGCGCGAGCGGCAATCCTTCGTTGAGGGCCGCATCGCCGAGCTGGAGGAGATCACCTCCGCCGCCGAGGTCATCGACCCCTCGACCCTCTCGGGCGACACGGTGATGTTCGGCGCCAGCGTGCTCATCATGGACGAGGATTCCGAGAAGGAATTCTGCTACCAGATCGTCGGCACCCATGAGGCGGACGTACGCAAGGCCCGCCTGTCCATCACCTCGCCGCTGGCGAAGGCGCTGATCGCCAAAAAAGTCGGAGACACCGTCTCCGTGCCCGCCCCGGGCGGCGACCGCTCCTACGAAATCCTCAAAATCACCTACGGCTGATATATCATGATCACCCTCCAGGACGTTCAGGCCGCCGCCAGGCGGATCGAAGGCGCCGTACTACGCTCGCCCTTCCTGCGCGCGGACGGTCTCTCCCGCCTCACCGGCGCTGAAATCTACCTTAAATACGACCATCTCCAGGCCACCGGCGCCTTCAAGGAGCGTGGCGCCGCCAACCGCATCGCTTTGCTCACGCCCGAGGAGCGCGCGGCCGGCGTCATCGCCATGTCGGCTGGCAACCACGCCCAGGCGGTCGCGCGCCACTCGCAGCGCGCGGGCATCAAGGCCACCATCGTCATGCCGGTGCATACGCCCGCCACCAAGGTCACCCGCACCGCCTCCTGGGGCGCCAAGGTGGTGCTCTTTGGCGAGACCCTGGCCGAGGCCGCCGCCCATGCGCATGAGCTGGCGCAAAAAGAGGGCCTGTTCTTCATCCACCCCTATGACGACCCCGCGGTGATGGCCGGCCAGGGCACCATGGCGCTGGAGATGCTGGAGGATGTCCCAGACCTCGACGCAATGGTGATCGCCACCGGCGGCGGCGGCCTGGTCTCGGGCTGCGCCACCGTGGCGCGCGCCCTGCGCCCGCAAATCGAGGTTTTCGGCGTCGAGGTCGAGAACTACGCCGCCTTCGCCCAGGTGCTGGCGGGCAAACCCATCCATGTCGGCGGCCCCACCGTGGCCGAGGGCATCGCCGTGCGCGACATCGGGCTCAACCCGCTGGAAGTCCTGCGCGCGCTGAATATCGAGGTCCTGGTCGTCTCCGAGCATGAGGTGGAGAGCGCCATCGCCCTGCTGGTGGAGAGCGCCAAACAGGTCGCCGAGGGTGCGGGCGCCGCCGCGCTGGCGGCCGTCCTCGCCTTCCCCGAGCGCTTCCGGGGCAAAAAGGTCGGCGTCACCCTCTGCGGGGCCAACATCGACTCACGCATCCTCGCCAACACCCTCATGCGCAACCTCCTGCGCGACGGCCGCCTGCTGCGCGTGGTGGTGGAAATGCCGGACCGCCCCGGCATGCTGGCCGAGGTCGCCACCCGCATCGGCGCGCTGGGCGGCAACATCATCGAGGTCTCGCACCACCGCCTGTTCTCCAGCCCCTCGGTGCAGGACGCGCAGCTGGAAGTCATGATCGAAGCCCGCGACGCCGCCCACGGCGCCGCCATCCAGGCCTCGCTGGCCGAAGTCTTCACCCTGCGCCGGATCTAGAGCGCGGTCGTTTGAGGCTCGCTCATCTGAGCGAGCCGAAAGCGTGAATCGCCCTCTTAAAACAAGCGCGGTCGTTTAAGGCTCGCTCATCTGAGCGAGCCGAAAGCGTGAATCGCCCTCTTAAAAAACAGCTTCTTGTCTGAGCGAA
>JAJZCG010000080.1 GCA_021846225.1 Pseudomonadota bacterium
GCCCGGCGGAAATCCAGGCCCTCTACGGCTCCAACGCCTACCGCCGCTACCAGCGTCAGGCGCTGGAGGATGCCCTGCAAACCTACCCCCACTGCGTCATCGCCACCGCCGGCGGCCTCGTCGGAGACCCCTCAACTTTTGACCTGTTGCTCACCAACTGCCTCACCATCTGGCTCCAGGCCGACCCCGAGGACCACATGAACCGCGTCATCGCCCAGGGCGAACAACGCCAGATGGCCGACAGCCGCAAAGCCATCGAGGACCTGCGCGTTACCCTGGAAAGCCGCGCCGCCTTCTACGCCAAGGCCGACTTCGCCTATAACACCAGCGGCAAAACCGTTGATGAGGCCTTCTCCGGGCTGATCGCCGCGCTGGCCGAACACCAGCTCAAACCGGCCTGACCGGCGATGGCACGCACAGCCTACCTCGCCGGACCTGATGTATTTCTGCCCGGCGCCGCGGCCAACGCGGCGGCAAAAATCGCCATCTGCGCCCGCCACGGCCTCACCGGGCTCGCGCCTTTCAACCCCAAGCTGGACCTGTCTCTGCCGCCGGACATCCTCTGGCGCCAGATCTACCTTGACGACATCGCCCTGATGCAGGCCTGCGGCCTCGTCATCGCCAACCTCACCCCCTTCCGTGGCGCCTCGGCCGATGCCGGCACCCTGGTGGAAATCGGCTGGTTCCTCGGCCGCGCCCGCCCGGTGTTCGGCTACTCCAACAGCGCCGCCCCCTTTGCCGAACGCAGCGCCGCGCAGGCCGCCGCCGTGGCGGACCCCCTCCCCGGCCTCGCCATCGAGCCCTTCAACCTGCCCGACAACCTCATGATCCCAGGCTGCGTGGAATACGGCGGCGGCCTGCCCGTCACCCTCCCGCCGGACGGCGTCTCCCGCCCCTTCGACTCTCTGGACATTTTCGAACTCTGCGTCGCCGCCGCAGCGCGCCACCTGGGACCCTAACCCTTGCGCCGCATCCAACAGGCCCTCGGCCACGCCATCGCCAGCTTCCTCACCGTCCCGGTGGACGCGCCACCCGTCTTCCCGGTTGACCTCCGCCAGTTCCGCGCCCTGCTCCAGCCGGGCGATGTCATCCTCGTCGAAGGCCGCCTGCGCATCAGTTCGATGGTCAAATACCTCACTCAATCCACCTGGTCGCATTCCGCGCTCTACGCGGGCGATGCCGCCCCCGGCGGCAGCCCGGACTGCATCGAGGCTGACATCATCGCCGGCGTGCGCCGCTTCAACCTGGAAGACCTGCTGCCCTACCATGTGCGCATCTGCCGCCCCATCGGCCTCTCCGCGCAGGACCGCAAGGCCGTGGTTGATTTTGCGCTGAGCAAACTCGGCACCCAGTACGATCTGCGCTACGTCGTCGACCTCGCGCGCTACCTCTTCCCCCTCCCCGTGCCGCAGCGCTGGCGGCGGCGCGCCATCGGCTTCCTCTCCGCCGGGCCCACGCGCGCCATCTGCTCCACCCTCATCGCCCAGGCATTCAAGAGCATCGGCTACCCGATCCTGCCGGAAATCACCGAGGAAGCTCTGGCCCACCCCGCCACCCGCCGCCGCGCGCTGGAAATTTTCCACATTCACGGCTCGGAACTCTTCGTCCCGCGCGATTTTGACGTCTCCCCCTTTTTCGAAATCATCAAGCCCGATACCCCATCGCATTTCGACCATCATCGTCTCGTCTGGCTGGACTGACGCGCGAGACCGGCTTTTCGTTGTTTTTTCGTATCAAACCCGCACAAATTGGGGTGCAAGCAAAATTTTTTTCCTAACTAACAACGCGTTATAAGATTTTTCGCGCCGACGCTCCACGTGGAGCCTCCTCAATCAGCCCGCGCAAAAGCAATTCCTCCCATATCCGCGCCACCTGCGCCCCACTCCCGGCCGTGGCATCCACGCCCAGCCAATCCACTTCCCCCTCCACGGCCTGCGCCCGCATCACCGCGGCATCCGCATCCGACGCATCGCCCCGCCGGCCCGCCAGCCGCGCCGCCAACACCGCCACCGGCGCCTGCAGCCACACGCCGCAAAACCCCACCCCCGCGCGCGCCGCCAGCGCCCGCACCGCCGTCCGCGCCCCGGCGGCCAGAAACGCCGCATCCAACACCACCACATGCCCCGCCGCCAGCACCGCCGCCGCCTGTTCCTCCATCGCCGCATAAACCCGCGCGCTGGCCGCCGCGTCATACGCCGCCGCAGGCAGCCTCACCTCCGGCGCAACGCCAAAAATCCACTTGCGCACCACATCACTGCGAATCACCCGCGCGCCCGGCACCGGCCCCAACCGCCCCGCCAGCGCCGCCGCAATGGTTGATTTGCCACTCCCGCTCAACCCGCCAATCGCCAGCAGAAACGGCGCCTGCCGCCACAGCGCCTCGCCCGCCAGCGCCAGATACGCCCGCGCCGCCGCCAGCGTATGCGCCGCCAAAGTGTTGCGATATTGCGCCACCAGAACATGCGCCCGCACCGCCGCGCGCATCGAGATAAACAGCGGCAGCAGCGCGAGCCCGCCCACATCCCCGGTACGGTCCAGATACCGGTTGCACACCGCATTCGCCTGCGCGGCCAGCCCCCGGTGCAGCAGATCCATCAGCAAAAACGCCAGATCATACAGCACATCGATACAGGAAAAATCCTCGTTGAATTCGATGCAATCAAACAGCCGCGGCCGGCCTTCCAGCAGGCAGATATTGCCCAGATGCAAATCTCCATGGCAGCGCCTCACCTTCCCCGCCGCCTTGCGCGCCTCCAGCAGCGGCGCCAGACTCTCCAGCACAGCCAGCGCCGCGCTACTCACCTCGCGCGCCGCATCCGCGTCCAGCAACGGCGCTGCCTGCATCAAATTTTTCGCATTCCCCGCAATCACCGCCCGCGCCGCCGCCGCGCCGCCAAACCCCGGCGCCACCGCCGCCGCCTCATGAAACGCGGCAATCTCATCGGTCACAGCGCGCAGCAGCGCGGGCGTCAGCCCGCCCGCCGCCGCCAGACAGTCCAACAGATCCTCCTGCGCAAACCTACGCATTTCCAAAACAAAATCCACAGCCACACCGGCGCCGTCAAACTCCAGCCCGCCATCGGCGCCGCGCGTCAGCGCCCTCACCCGCAGATACAGCTCAGGCGCACTGCGCTGGTTCAGCGCCAGTTCCCGCCTGCAATACATCTCCCGCAGCGCGGGGGTGGAATAATCCACATAGGAAAATTTCACCGCGCGCTTCAGCTTGTACGCGCGCTCACCAGCCAGAAACACAATTGATATATGCGTCTCGATCCGCTCAACCAGCCCCTCCGGCGCGCCGTAGCTGCTCCCCTCGCTCAGAAACGCGATAACCCCGGCCTGCGCCTCAGCCATTCTCTTCGCGCCACGGCTTCACCCGCGCGGCTAGTTCATCGAGCTTCCCACCGGAAAAACTTTCCGCCTCCAGCAGCCCCGCCGCCGACTCACGCAACAACGCCATGTTTTCCTGCAATATCCCCTTAGCCCGCGCGAACGCCGTATCCACCAAGGCGCGAATCGCCGCATCAATCGCCGCCGCCGTCGCCTCGCTGTACTGGCGCGGCCGCCAATCCATCCCGCCGCCGCCCAGCAGATGCTGCTGCTCAGGCTCAAAAGTCACCTGCCCCAGCGTTTCATCCATCCCAAAACGCACCACCATGGAGCGCGCAATCTCCGTTGCGCGCATCAGATCATCCGCCGCCCCGGTTGAAACATCGGCAAACAGCAGCGTCTCCGCCGCGCGCCCGCCCATCAGCACGGTCATGCGGTTCAGCAGTTCGGCGCGGCCCATCAAAAATCTGTCCTCCACCGGGCGCTGCATGGTGTAGCCAAGCGCCGCAATGCCGTGCGGAATGATCGAAATCTTCTGCACCTTGTCAACATCGGGCAACGCCATGGCGACCAGCGCATGGCCCATTTCATGGTGCGCCACCACCGCGCGCTCCTTGGGCGCCAGCAGCCGGTTATGCTTCTCCAGCCCGGCGACGATCCGCTCCACCGCCTGGTTGAAATCCTCAAGCGTCACCGCCGCGCCATCGCGCCGCGTCGCCAAAAGTGCAGCCTCATTCACCAAATTCGCCAAATCGGCACCGGTGAACCCCGGTGTCATCGCAGCGATCTCCTCAACGGAAACATCCGCCTCCAGCTTCACCTTCTGGATATGAAGGTTCAGAATATCCACCCGTCCCTTGCGGTCCGGCCGGTCCACCAGCACCTGCCGGTCAAACCGCCCCGCGCGCAGCAGCGCCGGGTCGAGGATCTCCGGCCGGTTGGTCGCCGCCAGCAGCACCACGCCGCTTGAAGGATCGAACCCATCCATCTCGGCCAGCAACTGGTTGAGCGTCTGCTCCTTCTCGTCATTGCCACCGCCCTGCATCATGCCATTACGCGCGCGGCCCAATGAATCCAGCTCATCGATGAATATAATCGCAGGCGCCTGCTGGCGCGCCTGCACGAACAAATCGCGCACCCGCGCCGCCCCCACACCCACGAACAATTCCACAAACTCCGAGCCGGAGATTGAAAAAAACGCCACCCCCGCTTCTCCGGCCACCGCGCGCGCCAACAGCGTCTTGCCTGTCCCCGGCGGCCCCACCAGCAACACGCCCTTTGGCACATGCGCCCCCAGCCGCCCGTAGGCTGCGGGATTTTTAAGAAAATCCACAACCTCCTTCAGCTCGGCCTTGGCCTCATCCACCCCCGCGACATCCTTAAAACGCACCAGAACGGCACTTTCCGCATAAACCCGCGCCTTGCTCTTGCCCACGGCAAGCATACCGCCCCCCGCCCCGCCCATGCGCCCGCCCAGCAGCACAAACCAGAGCACCCCAAACAGCAGCATCGGCGCCACCCAGCCCAGGATAGAAGCAAACAGCCCCGGCGCCGGCGCCCCGGCAAACGTCACCTTGGATTTCTCCAAATCGCGCGCCAGCGCGGGGTCCACACGGTCGGTCGTGAATTGCGACGGTTGCCCGGCCGCAGCATTTTTCAACGTACCGGTGATCACATCCGTCCCCACCACGAGATTATCAATCCGCCCGGCCTGCAACAGCGTCTCGAACTGGCTGTAGGGAATGGTCTCCACCTTGGGCTGATTGGACTGGTTGAGCAGCGAGAGAATCAGCAGAGGCAAAAAAAGCGCCAGCCAGATGAGCCCGGAACGCCACACCGCTTCACGCTTTTTCGCCATCATGGCCCTCCTGGCTTACAATCCGCCATATCCCGCGATCATGACTGTATGCTTCTAATTCCGTTCTGCAAACAGCCCAGCCCGGCCTACCCCCCGCGCGCGAGCGTGCGAACGATATCCGCCCGGCTGATAATGCCGACAACCCGCCCATTACGCAGCACCGGCACGCGCTTGATCCTGTGGCGCGTCAGCAGATTGGCAATTTCATCGATGCCGGCGCTCTCTGTCACGCTAACGACATCACGGGTCATCAGATCCGTGGCCCTGCGGTTGTCCACCCGTATATAATCCATGAACTCCGGCGCCAGCTCCTCGCCCTCGGCCAGAATATCCAACCACCAGGCCCGGCGCATGGCGTTGCGCAACCCAAAGGAGCGCATGAGATCCCCCTCGCTCACAATCCCCACCAGCCTGCCCGCGGCATCCACCACCGGCACCGCGCTAATGCCGTGCTCTCCCAGCTTCGCGGCAATGCCCGCCGCGGTATCGGCCGGGCCGGCCGTAATCACATCGCGGGTCATCATCCCGGCCGCCGTCTCCGCCAATCTCACCTGCGCCACGTTCAATCCTCCCATGCAGAACGGCAAACTCATGGGAACACCGCGCAAGTGCATTGATTTCGATCAAAACTGCCCCCGCACCGCGCTACCAGGGCGCGTCTCCACGGCCTCGGGGTAATGAAACGGGTCAAATCCGGCCGGTTGACCAGAACCACGCGCAACGCACCAACCGCTGAATATACAGCTCGTTTCGGTGCCACCGCCAACACCCAGGGAATCTCTGCATAACATTACGATTCCCTGGCGGCTTTCAATTTTGTATGGTTCCCGTTCATTGGCATGGGGTAGCGTTGAAGCAGACGGTATTTTCAGCTGCTGGGTTTAATCTCTACGCGAAGACGGCCAAGCGTGCGGCGTTTTTAGCGGAGTTATAGATCCGGTCGTTCCGTGGTCTGATTTGTGTGAGATGGTGGCACCATACTATCCAAAGGGTGAGAACGGCTGCCGTCCTTTTGGTGTTGAGCGGATGCGGAAGCGCAAAGGCTTGCGGCTATCGAGCGGCACGATTGTTGAAGCGACCATCATTCATGCGCCGAGTTCGACAAAGAACAAGGAAAAAACACGTCATCCCGACATGCATCAGACATCCTCGCCCAAATCTACAGCCAGGCACAAAATTGAGGGCCGCCCCGGGAAGAATGCCAACCGGCTATTCGCAACCTGCGGGCTAACAAATCTGTATATCCTGCGGCATTAATTTCAAATCGATGTTAAAGCCGGAATAGGCGGGTATGATGGTGGGTGTCTAACACCCCAAAAACCGCACTGTCTAACATGTTTTGCGAATAGCCGGAAAGTGGCGGAATTGCTGGCGCGCCCTGATGGAGTCGAACCATCGGCCTCAAGATTAGAAGTCTCGTGCTCTATCCAGCTGAGCTAAGGGCGCGTGCCGGCGTGTGGTAAACCGCCGCCCTCAATGCGTCCAGTTTTCCTTGCGATCAGCCCGGAAATTATCGGCATAGACCTTCGGCTTGCGGACCCGGGCGGTGGGGATTTCCAGATCATAGGGGATTTCGTGCGCCTTGGCGTAGGCAATCGCCTCCTCGCGGGTGGCGAAGCTGAGCTTTATCTGGCTTCTCATATCGTCCGAGCCGGTCCAGCCCATCAGCGGGTCGCGGATCTTGGCGGTCTCGGGCTCATACTCCAGCATCCAGCGGTGCGTCTTGGCGGTGCCGGACTGCATGGCGGATTTGGGGGGAAGGAAGATACGTGCCCGCATGAAACCTTAGCTCCTGCTTAAACTTGAACCCAAAAAACTGGTCGGGGCGCCCGGATTCGAACCGGGGGCCTCTTGTACCCAAAACAAGCGCGCTACCAGGCTGCGCCACGCCCCGAACCATAGCCGTGCCGCCATAAAGCCCGGTTAATACCCGGGCGCCATGGTTGCGTGGCTGGCTTAGCCGCCGCCAAACTGCTTGGCAATGACCCTATCACCAACATTGATATTCAGCGCCGCGGTGATGCCGCCTTGCAGCTCCAGCGTGGCCAGCACCGGCACGCCCGGGGAGATGGGGGTGAGGCTGTAGGGGACGGTCATCTCGGCGATGGATTTGATAATGCCGTCAGCGCCGATGAAGACCATGTCCTCCGGCACGGGGCAGTTTTTCATCCACATCGCCTGCATTTGCGGGTGCGGCCACATGAAGAGCATGCCGGCATCGGCGGGGATGGAGGTGCGGAACATCTCCCCCGTATCCTGCTGCTGCTGGGTCACGGGAAGCTCAACCGTAAAGACATGGCGCTGGCCGTCCGCCCCGGCAATGGTGAGCGACTCGGTGGGCAGCTTGGGCTGCGGGCCGGTGGGATCGTCGCTCTGCGCGCGCGCGGCGCCCGCCGCCAGAAGCACCGCCGCCATGGTGAACGCTAAAATTTTCATAAATCCCTCATCGTCTGCATGGCGTAATCATGGACAAAGCCGGGGCCGGCTGCAATCACCAGAGGGTGAAACGTGCTCCCCTGCCCGCCGCCGCCGTGGCGTTGCTGCTCACCCTGGCCACGCTGGCCAGCCGGGTGCCGGTGCTTGGCCGCTCGGTGCTGGACTGGGATGAGAGCCTGTATTTTTTAATGGCCAGGGCCTGGCTGCAGGGCCACCTGCCCTACACCACCATCTGGGACAACAAGCCGCTCGGAATTTACGTTATTTTCGCGGCCTTTCAGGCGGTATTCGGCAGCCAGGTGCTGGCGATGCGCCTGGCCAGCGTGGCCTGCGTGAGCCTGCTGGGCTTCAGCGTGTTCAAAATCACCGAACATCTCACCAGGGACCGCGCGGCGGCCTGGGTGGCCGGTGGGGCGCTGGTGCTATGCGCGCTGAGCAATGACGGGCTTTCGGCCAATACCGAGTTGTTTATGGCCGATTTCACCGCGCTGGCGGTCTGGGCGGTGCTGGCGGGGCGTTCCGGCTGGCTGGTGGGGGTGCTGCTGGGCGCGGCGTTCATGGTTAAATATGTCGCGGTGTTCGAGGCGCCGGTGGTGTTTTTGCTGTTCATGCTGCGCCAGCGGCGGGTTGGGGCCGGGGTTGGCGTGGTTCTGGGCGCGGCGCTGCCGCTGCTGGCGGTGGTGGCGCTCTACGCGGCGGCGGGGAGGCTGGGGTTGTGGTGGGATTGCTCGGTGGCCTCCAACTTCCGCCGGGTGGATGTGCCGCTAAACACGGCGGCGCTGGACTATGCGCTGCGCACCGAGCTTTGGCGTTGGGGGACGCTGTATCTGGCGGGGTTCGCCCTGCTGCCGTTGGCGTTCTGGCGGCGCGAGGCGCGGTTTCTGGCGGCTTGGCTGCTGGGCGGGCTGGCCGGGGTGGCTGTCGCGAAGTCGTTCTATGACCATTATTTTTTGCAGGTTCTGCCGGTGTTGTGCGTGAGCCTGGGGCTATGGTTGAGCCTGTTGCCGCGCGCGCGGCTGGTGCGGGCGGGGTTTGTGGCGGCCGCGCTGGCGCTGCCCGCCTGGGCGGCGAAAATTGCCTTGCATGACGCCATGGTGCCGGATGTAACGGCGCAGGTGGGGGCGGATTTGGCGGCGCAACACCCGGCGAGCCTGTATGTGTTTGATTCGCAGCCGATTCTCTACGCGCTGAGCGGGCAGACGCCGCCGACGCGCTATGTGCTGCCCTCGGAATTGGTGGGGCTTAGCCTGCCGCGCGTGGCGGGGGTGGATGCCGGGGCGGAGGTGGCACGGATTCTGGCCGGGAAGCCGCAATTCATCGTTTGCCGCGCCCCGGCGCCCACCAACCCGGCGGTGGTGAACCTGGCGGTGTATGCGCAGCTGCAACAGGTGCTCGCCGCGCACTATGCGCTGTGGCGGGCCTATCCGGGGGTTGCGGTATATAAGATCAGATAGGCTCCTGGCCCGTCAGCGCGGCTTCCAGCCGTTGCACGGCGGCCTCGGCGGCCTCGGCGATTTGGCGCAGTTTGTCATGGTCCAGAAAACGCGCGGCCCGCAATGTGGCCACTGCGGCGCCAACCCCCTGGCGTTGCAACACTTCGGCGATGCGGGCCATGCGCTGGGAGGTCTCCTCGGTAACGATCTGGCCGCCGATGAATTCCAGCCCCGCCTTGGTTCCCGCCGCCCAGCAGCGCCGGGCCAGATAGCTGGCGCCGCCGCTCATTTGCAACGTCACTTCCTCCGGCAGTTCAGCCAGCGTGCCCATGTCCACAAGGACGCCAGCGCTCGATTGATCCAGGATCAGGCAGTTGAACACCCCGCCACCACCATTGGCGCTGATAAAAATTTTTGCGCTCCTGATGACCGGCCTGCGCGAATCGCCGCGCCGCTCGGCCAGGGCGGCCGCCTCGCTGGTGCCGGAATTGGCGGTCATCTCCTGCTGCAACATATAAGTTGGCCTTCCGCATACTGGGTGGATGCCCCGTTATGACGGGCAGATGTTAATATCCGCCGAACAGGCGAAGAGGTGGGGCGGGCTTGATCCACATCAATTGCGCACGCAGGGCGTTTTGCTATCGGGGGCTAAGATGGAACCCCGGTGGTAAAAATATGGCACAGCTTGATCTTGAGGCTTTTCGCGCCACTGCACTGACGCGCGAGCCGTTCAGTTATTTGGTGGTGAAAAATTTCATCCGCCCGGAGGCAGCCGCGAAGATTACAAAAGACTTTCCGGAAATCGCTTATCCGGGGCTGCTGCCGGTGGAGGCCACACAATACGGCCCTGAATTTCGCGCGTTGATCGAGGAGCTGACCAGCCCGGCGGTGGCGAAGGCTTTTGGTGAGAAATTCGGCCTGGACCTGATCGGCCAGCCGGTGATGGTGACGCTGCGCGGGCGCTGCCAGGAAAAGGATGGACGCATCCATACCGACAGCGAGGCCAAGCTGGTGACGGCGCTGCTGTATTTCAACGAGGATTGGGAAGCCGGCGGCGGGCGGTTGCGCTTGCTGCGCGGGCCCGATGACCTGAATGACATGATCGCCGAGGTGCCGCCCAACATGGGCACGCTGGTGGCGTTCCGCCGCTCGGACAAATCCTTCCACGGGCACGAACCCTATGTGGGGGTGCGGCGGTATGTGATGATCAACTGGATGGCCAACGGCTTTGCCGCGCAACGCGAGATCATGCGGCACAAGATTTCGGCGCAGGCCAAGAAGGTGCTTAATTATGTCTGACCCCAAGACCACCGCGGCGCGGTTTTTGGCGAGTTTGGACGCCAGTCGCCGCGCCGAGGCGCCCTACCGGCATTGGCTGCTTGAGGAGGTGCTGCCGGGGGACATGTGCGCCGCGGTGGCCGCCTTGCCGCTGGCGCCGCCGCAAATTGCCGATACGCTGGGCCGGCGCGAGACGCATAACAGCACGCGGCTGTTTTTTGGCGTTGAGGAGCAGGCGCGCCATCCGGTGTGCGCGGCGCTGGCGCGCGCGCTGCAAAGCCCGGAGGTGACGGGGCGGCTGGAGCAGGTTTGCGGCGTGGCGCTGGGCGGAAGTTCGCTGCGGATTGAGTATTGCCTGGATACGGATGGTTTCTGGCTGGAACCGCATACGGATATCGGGGCGAAGTTTTTCACCATGCTGATCTATCTCAACGCCTCGCCGGCGGATGAGGAATGGGGCACGGATGTTTATGCGGCGCCTGACGAATATGCGGGCACCGCGCCGTTTCACCCGAATGCCGGGCTGATTTTCGTGCCAGGCAAGGATACCTGGCATGGATTCCGCAAGCGTAAGATCACCGGGGTGCGGCGCTCGCTGATCGTGAATTACGTGACGCCGGACTGGCGCGCGCGGCATGAGCTGGCGTTTCCACAAACGCCGGTGGCGTGAGGGCCGGGTCTGTCATCATCCGGCGTAACGGCGGGCGGATGCGTCTGAACAAATTTTTATAAAATAAACCGGACAGTTTGGCGCTATAAGACGTTTTGAGGCCACAGTGAATGCAGGCGTGAAATGTCAAGGTTCATGGTTTTCATCATCGCCATGATGGCGGCGGGTGCCGCGTATGGCGACACGGTGAGCGGGAGTATCAATGGCCATCGCTTTGCGCTGAGCGGCGCAAGCGGGGATTTTACGCTCACGGCCGATGGGCGCGTGGTTCTTCATGATACCAGGGATCAGGCCGTATCGGTTGCGGGGACTTATGCTTTTGGGGCGTCGTCCTCCAGCTTTGTATCCTCCAGCGCCAATGGCAGCGTTGTCTCATCGAGTTCCAGCGGCGGCTCTGGGGAAAGCTACGGCGTCGTGTTGATCGCGGAGCGCGCGCCGGGCGGTGGGTGCCCGCTCAAATTTCAGGCGCTGATCCTGGGCGGGAGCACGATACTCTCCAAACCCTTTGGCTCGTGCAGCGAAAGCCGGGAGATTTCGCAGATCAACGGCCGGATCGTGGTGGTGACGCCGCGATTGGATGGCCCGGGCGATGAGGTGGACACCATTACGCCCGGCGGGGTGAGGACCGGATTTACCGCGAATTAAAGTGCGTGAGGAGGAGACGATGCCAGCCCTCGCGGGCGTGGCCGTGGCGGGGGAGACTACCTGGCATAGCGGGTGAGCAGTGCCACCGCCTGGGCCAGGGCGCTGGCCAGGGCGGCGTTTTGGGCCGCGGCCTGCGCGGCGGGTGTGGCCCCCGCGAGCGGAGCGGCGCCGCTGATGCGCTGTTGCGCCAGCGGCAGAGCGGCGGTGGTGATGCCGCCTGCGGGTTTGATGACGGCGAGCGTGAGCACGGCGGTTGCCTGGCCGCTCGCGGGATTGGCCAGCAGCTGGGTGAGTTCGCCTTCAACGATCAATCCGGGATTGAGCCGGCTGCCCGGCTGGATGACGGCTGAGAAAGCGCCGCTGGCCTGGCACCAGGTGAGCAGGGCCTGGGTGGCGGCATCGGCCGGGGCGGCGGCCCAGTTATTGTAATAATCGATATTCAGGCTGCCATCGGGCGCCAGGGATTGCAGCCCCGTCTGGTCCAGGCCTGGCGCCGCGCTGATGGCGCGCACCATGAGGATGGGGCCGGAGGGGGTGGCGGGATTTTGCGCCGGGGGCTGCGGGGCGAGCGGCCAGCTGGTGCGGGCGATGTATTTTTGCGCGGGCAGCAGGGACGTGCAGGCGCTGAGCGCGAGCGGGGCGAGGAGAGCGAAACGGCGGTTCATGGTTTGGCTCCATCGGGCGGCGGGGGCGCGCTGAGCAGCACCTGGGATGGGTTGCGCGCCAGCTCGGCGGAGAGCGCGCGCAGATTGGCGGTGGTGGTTTTCATGTCTTGCAGCATGGGCAGCAGCTGGGCCTGAAGGTCAGCCGTGGTCTCATCGGCCTGGTTGATGGTGGCCTGCGAGGAGGCGGCCAGGGCGGGCAGTTGCGCGGTGATTTTGGCAAGCTGCGCGGTGGTCTGGTTAAGCTGGGCGAGGATCTGCATCGTCTGCGGCCCCGAGGCGAGGTTGCGGATGGAGGCTGTGGTGGCGGGCAGGTTTGTGGCCGTGAGCGTGGTGTTGAGATTGGTCAGCAGCGCGGCGGCCTGGGCCACGGCCTGATGCGCGTCGCCGGAGGTGACTTCATCGTGCAGCGTGGTGGTGAGCGCGCTGATCTGGGTGAACATCTTGCCGAGATCGACCTTTGAGAGCGAGGACATGACCTGCTCCAGCGCATCCTGAATCTGCGTGAGGGTGCTGGGCATGGAGGGTATCACCGTGCTTTGCGGGGTCCAGGGCACGGGTTGCACCGGATATTGGACGGGGTTGACGAAGCTGACATCGAGATAGGAGAGGCCGGTGATGCCTTGCGGCTCGATCTGCACGCGCAGGCCGTGTGCGATGAGGTTTTGCAGGCTGCCGCTGTGGCCGATTTTTTTAGGGTCCACCGTGAAGCGGACGACAACCTGTTGATAGACTTTCCGGCTGGCCGCGCCGGGAGGGGGCGGGTATTCGGCGGCGACCAGGCCGATGTCAGTGATCTGGCCAATGGTGACGCCGCGGAATTTGACGGCGGTGCCGACGTTAAGCCCCTGCACGGACTCACTGAAATAGGTCTCCTGCTGGAGGCTGGGG
>JAJZCG010000081.1 GCA_021846225.1 Pseudomonadota bacterium
TCCGCCTGTTCGTAGCCAAAGCGCAGCGCGATCAAATCCGGCCGCCGCTGCGCCAGCGAGCCGATGGCCGCCTCCACCGCCGCCGGGTTCAGCGGCTGCACCGGGCTTGGCGCCACCGCCACATCGGTGCCCGGCTGCAGCCCCAGCAGCGCGTCCAGCTGGTCGCGGTCCTGGTCGCGCGCCTGCACCGCCGCGTTCAGCGCCGTGTCCACCGCCGCCAGATCCGCCATGCTGACCGACTCCGCCGCCACGGTGAGGTTATGCGCCGCCACCTGCGCCTGCGTTGCCGCGTTCACCCGCGCCAGCGCGTCATGGTCCGCCCGCAGCGTGGCCAGGCTTTGCGCATCGCCGTGCAGCATGATGCAAAGCTGCTCCGCCTGGCTGGCCACCTGCCATTCCTGCCATAATATCTGCGCGTTCACCTGCGCCAGCCCGGCCTTGGCCGCGCGGACGTTCACCCGGTAGGTCACCAGCGCCGAGACATCCTGGCTCAACCCCCCGGCCAGTGCCGGCATGCTCCCCGGCCCGCTGAGCAGCGCCGCAAACCCGGCGCTCAGCGAAGGATCCGGCACCAGCCCCGCGCTCAGCAGATCCGCCTCGCCCACGCCCCGCTGCGCCCGCGCCGCCACCAGATCCGGATCGTTCAACACCGCCAGCGCCGCCACATCCGGCAGGCTCAACGCCCCGCCCAGCGGCACCGCCCCGCCGCCAGGCAACCGGCTGCGCAAGCCAGCAACCGAGGCATGCAGCGGATCATGCAAGGCCAGCGGCGCAGGATGATAAACCGCACAGCCAGAAAGCCCCAGGAACAAGCCCGTTCTCAGGGCAATTCGATAGTATCGCGGCAAGCTCATATGATCAGTGTGCCTTAAAGTTCCCGCGTAGACTAACCCACCCGCCGCCCCCTTGTCACATATGACGGAACTGTCATTTCCCCTGGCCCTTGCGCCGCCGCGGCGTCTGCGCTTGAAGCCCTTCTCCTTGAACATTGGGCCCCTGAATGACACAGCTGATCGGTATTGATTTTGGCACCACCAACAGCGTGGTGGCCGTGCTCTCGCCCGGCGGCAGCGTGCAGACCAGGCGCTTCGCCTTTGGCGCGGCGGAGCTTGACGTTTTCCGCACGGTGCTGTGCTTTTGGAGCGAGCAATCCAACGGCCGCAGCCACATGCACCATGCCGCCGGGCCGCAGGCCATTGAGGCCTATCTGGACGACCCGCTCGACAGCCGGCTGATCATGTCGATGAAAACCTATCTCGCCCAGCACAGTTTCACCCAGACCAATATTTTCGGCCGCATCTTCACTCTGGAGCAGATGATCTCGCTGTTCCTGCGCGCGCTGCTCGGCACCGGGCATGCCGGCGCGCACATCATCGCCGGGCGGCCCGTGCGCTTCGCCGGAGACTTCGCCGATGACGATTTCGGCGAGGCCCGCCTGCGCGCCAGCTACGCCGCCGCGGGTTTCCCCGCGATTGACGTGGCCCTTGAACCCCAGGCCGCCGGCTATCGCTTCACCCGCAGCCTGTCCGCCCCCGCCACCGTGCTGGTGGGCGACTTTGGCGGCGGCACCAGCGATTTTTCGTTATTGCGCTTCACCCCCGGCGCCGCGCATCCGGTGGTATCGCTCGGCCACAGCGGCATTGGCATTGCGGGTGACACCTTCGACTACCGCATCATCGACAACGTGGTCTCCCCGCAGCTAGGCAAGGGCGGGACTTATAAGGTCATGGGTACGGATTTGCCGGTGCCGGTGGAATATTTCTCCGGTTTCGCGCGCTGGCATCGGCTTTCGCTCATGCGCACGCCCCGCATCCTGCGCGACATCGAGGAAGTCGCCCGCGCCAGCGCCGACCCCTCGCGCCTGCGTAACCTGATTAGTCTGGTGCGCGATGAAGCTGGTTATCAACTCTACCAGACTGTCAGCGCGCTAAAGGCTCAGCTCTCCAAAGCTCCAACGGCGCGGCTACACTTCGCGCATGAAAAATTGGTGATCGACCGTGACGTCTCACGCGCTGACTTCGAATCCTGGATCGCCCCGGATGTGCAGCGCCTGGCCGCAACGGTTGACCAGGCGCTGGAGCGCGCGGGGGTGCCGGTTGAGGAGGTCGACCGCGTTTTCCTCACCGGCGGCACATCGTTTGTCCCCGCGGTACAGCGCATTTTCACCGAGCGCTTCGGCGCGCAGCGTATCTCGGCGGGGGGAGAGTTCGTCTCGGTGGCCGAGGGGTTGGCGTTGATTGGCCGTGACCGGCTGGCCGCCGCGGCCTGACCTCAGCCCAGCCCCGGCCGCGCCTTATACGACATGTTGCAGGAAATCCCGTAATCTTTCGCTCGGCGGGTTGGCCAGAAGCTCGCCGGGGGTGCCGTCATGCGCGATTTTGCCGCCCTCCATGAACAGCAGCCGCGTTCCGGCCTTACGGGCAAACTCGATCTCATGCGTCACGATGACCATGGTCATGCCCTCTTCGGCCAGCGTCTGCATCACCTTCAGCACCTCCTGGCGCAATTCAGGGTCCAGTGCCGAGGTCGGCTCATCGAACAGCATCAGCTTCGGGCGAATCGCCAGCGCGCGCGCGATGGCGACGCGCTGCTGCTGCCCGCCGGAGAGCTCGGCGGGATAATGGTTGGCGCGCTCCGAGAGGCCGACCTTCTCCAGCAGGGCCAGGGCCAGCTCACGCGCCTCGCGCCGTGTTGCCTTGCGCACGCGCATCGGGCCGAACATCACATTTTCGAGCGCCGTCATCTGCGGGAAAAGGTTGAACTGCTGAAACACCATGCCGGCTTCGAGGCGGATATTGCGGATATCGTTGCGTCCGCCTTTTACACTATATCCGTCCACCCGGATGTCGCCGCCCTCGATTGACTCTAGGGCATTGATGCAGCGCAGCAGGGTCGATTTTCCCGAGCCGGACGGGCCGATGACAACCACAACCTCACGCGGCATGATCTCCAGGTTGATGCCGTTGAATATTTTGTGCGGGCCGAAGCTTTTCTGGACATTGGAGAACTCCACGATGCTCATAGGATCGGCATCCTTCTTTCAACATATTGCCAGAACAGGCCAACGGCACTGAGCATTACGAAATAGATCACGGCGACAGCCGACCATATTTCGACAGCTCTGAAATTATCGGCGATGATTTCCTGGCCGGTGAAGGTCAGTTCACTCACGCCGATCACCAGCAGCAGCGAGGTATCCTTCAGGCTGGTGATGCACTGGTTGCCCAAAGGCGGAATAAGCCGCCTAAACGCCAGAGGCCCGGTGATAAAGACCAGAACTTTCCAGAACGGCAGGCCCATCGCCAGCCCGGCTTCGGTCAGCCCCTTGGAGATTGAGAGCAGCGAGCCTCGGACAATCTCGGCGACATAGGCGGAGGAGTTGATGGCAATTGCGATAATGCCGGCCGTAACGCCTTGAATCCTGATATGCATTAGAATCGGCAGCGCAAAATAGATGAACATGATCTGCACGATCAGAGGTGTGCCGCGGATAAAGGCGACATAAACCTGCACCAGGGCATTAACCGGCATCGGCCCGAAAGCGCGCAGCATCCCGAGCAGCATGCCAACCGATATGCCGAGGATTAGTCCGATGGCGGCAATAAAAACGGTAAGCTCAGCCCCTTGCAACAACTGTGGGAGAGCCGCGATGACAGCAGACCAATCAAAGGACATTGGGTCTCTCTCCTGGCGAAAAAAATTGAAACCGGAACAGCCGGGTTACCGGCTGTCCGGCCAAGGCGTTATTTGGGTTCGAACGTGGGCGGCGTTCCAAACCATTTGATATATGTGGCCTTATAGAATCCGTCAGCCGAAAGCTTTGACAGCTCGGCGTTAACCTGTGGTACCAGCGGGCTGCCCTGCGGGAAGGCGATGCCGTAATACTCACCGCTTTCCATCGGCGGTGTCAGCACACGCACCAGGCCCTTGCCTGCGGTATTGGCGTAATAGACCACGTTCGGCGTATCGTGGATCACAGCGTCCACGCGCCCGGCCTGCAAGGCCAGCAAGGCATCGTCAATATTGGGAAAGCTGACCATCTGAGCATTTTTTACATTGGCCTTCACCCAGTTGACTGTCGCCGTGCCAGTTTTAACGCCGATTTTTTTGCCCGCGAGATCCGCGGGCGAGGTGATCGCCGTGTCGTTCTCGGCGACAACCGCCGTCAGGCCGCTTGCATAATAGGGCTCGGAGAAATCAATCACTTGTGCCCGTGCCGGGGTAATGGTTATGCCCGAAATCGCGACGTCAACGTTTTTGGTCTGCAGCGCCGGGATGATACCGCTGAAATCCATTGGCTGCCATTTGAACTTCCAGCCGAGATCGCTGGCGATCTTGGTCCAAAGGTCAATGTCAAATCCTTGTGTCTTTCCATTGTTGCTGAATTCAAAAGGCATAAATGAAACATCTGTGCCGACGGTGAGAACCTTCCCGCTGGCGAAAGAGGCTTGCGCACTACCTGTCAACGCGAGCGCGGCGGTAAAAATTCCAAGGAGAAGCCGACGGCGCATGTTAAGTATCCTTCCTGATAAATGTACAAAAAACGTTTAATATCGTGCAGCAAATCCGCCAGCGGGGAACGGTGGTCAGGAAGAGAGGATAAGCCAACCTGCCCGGGAGTGTTTCACGGACATTTCTTCCGCACATTACTCTGCGTAACTTTCAAAAATCTGTCAAAATCTTTCTGCGAAGACGTGTGGCAACCCTGATGACCCTATGTCCCAGACCGGGATATGTTGAGGTTAAAAAAAATCATTCCCCATAAAGGGCCAGAATCAGTGGGATATGTCAACGGGCCAGAACCGCTTGGACGCCGTGAGGATCATCTGGCCGCCGGCCCTCCCGGCCGGGGCGTGCTGCCGGCACGGAAACTGGAACGCGCCGGGTGAAATGGACCAGAAAGCCCTGTTAACAATGGAGGGATTACCATGCCAGCCGGGATAAGTGCGGCTTGGAGCCGTTGTTTCAAAAAAAAACCAACTAATTCGCGAGATTGTACGCAGAGCCTCTTTGTAACCAGCAAAATTAGTGGCAGTTTGTTCCGGAGAGTTAGACGTAGGGAGTAAATGTCATGCAACCATCTGGCGAAGTTGAAAATTTAACGCCTGATCTGCAGTCGCAGAGCGGCCGGTCGCGCGACCCGGAGCGTACCAAACAGGACATTTTGGACGTGGCAACGGAGGAGTTTGCAGCCAAGGGCTATGCGGGCGGCCGGGTGGATGCGATTGCCGCCAGAACGCAGACCACCAAGCGCATGATCTATTACTATTTCGGGAGCAAGGAATTGCTCTATAGTTGTGTGCTGGCGCGCGCCTATCGCCGTATCCGCCAGATCGAAGAGTATTTGGACCTCGAGCGCCTCGATCCTGAAACGGCATTACGGCGGTTGGTGGAGTTTACCTTTGATTATCACGATGCGCATCCAGACTTCGTGCGTTTGGTGATGATTGAGAATATCCACAACGCTGAGTATGTAAAAAGCTCCGAGGAAGTACGGAACGCCAATCGGCCGGCGATTGTGATTGTAAAAAATCTTCTGGAACGCGGCCGCCGGGATGGTGTTTTCAAACGCGAGATCGAGCCGGTCGATTTGCATCTCATGATCAGCGCTTTGTGTTACTACCGGGTTTCGAACCGCCATACATTCGGGACGATTTTCGACTGTGATCTGACTGATCCCCGCGTGCGCGAGCGCCAGCGCAGAATGGTTACGGATACAATCGCAAGTTTTCTGCTGACGGCGGATTAAAGCCCGATGACATGAGTTGTAATCGCCAAGTGATTATAACTCATGTCATCGGGCTCTAATGTTACGCAGAGATTGTGTAATGCAAGGCTTTGAACCTTGGAAATGAAAATAGGGGCGCGGCTGGATGCGATTTGACATCGCATCCTTACGGGCCGGGCTAGCCTACGGGAACAGCGCTTGCAGATCAGATTGTCCCGAACAGCGACTCCCCGTGCTTTAACAGCCCCCGCGCAACGACAAGCCGGTGAATTTCCGAAGTGCCGTCGAATATCCGGTAAATGCGCGCGTCACGGTACAGCCGCTCTATGGGCAGGTCTGCGCAGTACCCCATGCCGCCGAACACCTGCACGGCGCGGTCGGCAACGCGGCCCAGCATCTCTGCCGCATAGACCTTGACCATGGAGATCTTTTCGCGAGGGTTCCCACCGTTATCGATCTCCGTTGCGGCGTCGAGCACCATCCAGCGCGCGGCGTTGATCTCGATCGCGCTATCTGCGAGCATTTGCTGCACCAGCTGAAAATCGCCGATTGCCTGCCCAAATTGACGGCGCTGCCTGGCGTATTCGAGCATCAGATTCAAAAGCCGCGTGGCTTTGCCGACGGCGCGCGCACCGACTTGCGCGAGGCGCACGCGCCCCAATGTTTCGAAGATCATCCGCAAGCCGCTTCCCGCCTCGCCCAGAAGATTTTCAGGCCCCAGAGCTACATCGTCGAAGGATAGTTCAACATGGCTGGTGCCGGTCAATCCCATCATTTTTTGGTTCCGGCCAATGACAAAGCCCTGGCTTCCCTTGTCCACCAGAAATAATGAAATGCCTTTCGCCCCAAGAGATGGATCGGTTACGGCGGAGACGACAAAAAAATCGGAAAACTCACCATCGCTGATGAAGTGTTTGGAGCCGGTTAATCTCCAGCCATCTCCCTCGCGTACCGCGCGCGTTTTCAGGCTCGCCGCATCGGAGCCTGCTCCTGGCTCAGTGATGGCAATTGAAAAAGTCCGCTCTCCCCGGACCGCCGGCAGCAGCCAGCGCTCACGCTGCGCGCTGCTGGCACAGAGCAAAACCTCATACACATTGCCAAAAGCACGCCGGATCAGGATGTCCTTTGCGTGGCCGAACTGCTCCTCCACTAACATGGTCTCAACCGCCGAAAGACCGCCGCCGCCAAATTCTTCAGGAATATTCATGGCGTAAAATCCGTTCGCGCTTGATTTCTCGAAGAGCGCCAGGGCTTTCTTCGGTTCCAGATAGCCCTTTTCTTCGATTTCATCCTCAAGCGGCAGGAGTTCTTTCTCAACAAAGCGGCGAACGGATTCGACGAGCATCTTCTGCTCGGATGTCAACTTCATATCCATGTTAGTGTTTCCTATGGTGGAATTCATTGTCTTGTAAGTCAGGGAAAGCGGGCGGCGCCCAACAAGTGCTGAGCCTGCGCGCAAGCCTTTCGGCAATCTTCCAGGGGTGCGTTCCTTGCGACTTGCCCCGCAACAATTCCGGCGCCAAAAGTGCGCGCGCCAAAAAACCTTCCGCCACCCTAAATCTCCACTTAAAAAATAATGGAATATAATTCCAAATTGGAATAATGTTCGTGTTTTGTCAATGGTCGAGTTGGTGATGTGGGTCGCGCGCATGGGGTGAGCGCACAGATCAGGCGGGTGACGCCACAGCAGCCCGGCCGGAGGTGTGGGAGATAACTTCACGGGGGAGGCGATTTGCTCTCTTGCCTGGATGTGTGGGATGGAATCGTTGTCATGTCTTCTATTTTAGATCGTGCGTTGAATATCGTGGAAATCCTCGCCAACAGTCCCGGCGGGTTGCAGCTTTATGTCATCGCTGAACGTCTGGACATTCCGCGCAGCGCCGCGCACCGCTTGCTGGGCGAACTCGCCCGGCTTGGCTATGTTGAGCAGGACGAGATCACCACGCTGTATCAGTTGACGCTGAAGGTCGCTTCGCTTGGCCAGACCTATCTCTCGCTCAACGGTATTCTCGACATTGCGCAGCCGGTCCTTGAACGGCTGGCGGAGAAAGCCGGCGAGCTTGTGCGCCTCGGCATCGTCAATGATCATCGCCTGACGTGGATCGCCAAGGCGCAAGGGGCGCGCAGCGGCTTCCGGTATGACCCGGATGCGGGAATGGATGCGCATCTTGCCTCCACTTCAAGCGGCCATGCCTGGCTTGCCACACTCTCAGATGAGGAGGCGCTGCGGCTGGTCAGCCGTCAGGGGTTTGGCGATTCCGCCAAACTCGGTCCGAACGCCGCCATGACCGTGCAGGCCTTGCTTAAATGCCTCGCGCTGGCGCGCCAGGATGGGTATGCGCTCAATCTGGAAAGCTCGGCCCCCGGCCTCTCAGCCATTGCTATCGCGATCCAGAAGCCGGGGACAACACGCACCATTGGCGCGCTCAGCATTGCCGGTCCCGCCACACGGCTTCCCGAGGCGCAGCTCCGCGCCCTGGCGCCCGTGCTGCGCGCCGCGGCGGCGGAACTCTCGGCTGCCAGCCTGGGATCGAGCTATTTCGGCGGTGTCAGGCACCTCACCCGATCGGAGGAGGGGGCTACGTCAGTTTGACGGTCATTTTATTGATCATTCCTGCCGTTTCCGGCCGTATGCCGCGCCACCAGGCAAAGGCTTCCGCGGCCTGTTCCACCAGCATGCCCACGCCATCAGCCAGGCGCGTTACGCCGGCTTCACGCGCCAGCCTCAGGAAGGGGGTGAGGCCCTTGCCGTATAACAACTCATAAGCCAGCGCCCCGGAGCGGAACACGCTGGCGGGCACGGGGGGTAGCTCGTGGTGCAGGCTGGCTGAGGTGGCGTTCACCACCACGTCGTACTGGCCTGCGCGCTCGCCTGACAGGGCCTCGTACCCGGTGGCAATGATGGTGCCGTGAGACGCGAACTGTTCGCTTATTGCAATGGCCTTGGCCAGCGTGCGGTTAACAATGACCAGCTCCTCCGGCTGCTCGTGTAAAAACGGCAGCAACACGCCGCGTGCGGCCCCCCCGGCGCCCAGCAACAGAATGCGTTTGCCCCGCAACGCCACGCCGAGATTTGCCACGATGTCTCTTGTCAGCCCAAGCCCGTCGAAATTCTCGCCCTCGGCTTTGCCGTCTGCGAAATTCAGGCAATTCACCGCGCCGGCCAGCTGCGCGACCGGCTTCAGCCTGTCGGCATAGGCAAAGGCGTCGAGCTTGAACGGCGTGGTGATGTTCACGCCCATCCCGCCCGCGGCACGGAATGCGTCGATTTCGGCGGCGAACCCGCCGCGCTTGCCCTCAATGGCGGTGTAGGTGAGGTCTTGGCCGGTTGCTTGCGCGAAAGCCGTGTGGATTGCCGGTGATTTGGTGTGCCCGATCGGGTTGCCGATAACGGCGTAGCGCGCGCTCATGTCAGGTGCTCCACGGCAGGCTCGTTATATAGCACGCCCTCGCGCACCAAGGTATCGATCTCGCCTGCGCTGTAGCCGAGCGTCTGGGCGATGCTCGTGTTATGCTGGCCCATCAGCGGGGCGGGGCTGCGCGGGGAGGTGTCGCAACCGGAGAAGCGGAACGGAAGGTTGGGCAGCTTCACCTTGCCGAGAACAGGATGGTCCTGCTCCACGATCATGCCGCGCGCGATCGTCTGGGGGTCGGCCAGAACCTCGTCGATCGTGTTCACCGGCGCGCAAGGCACGCCCGCCGCGTCCAATGCCGCAGCGCAGGCGGCGCGAGAGGGCTGGGCCATGGTCCAGGTCCGGACATAGTCCAGTGCTGCGAGCCGGTTGGCGTTGCGATTCACCGAACCGTGGAAGCGTGTATCGGCCGCCAGGGCCTCGCCGCCGATCAACCGCGCCAGCCGCTTCCAGGCATCGTCCACCTGGGCCGCGATCACCAGATTGCCGTCCCGCGCCGGGAACACGCCGTAGATGGTGGATTCGGGCTGGTCATGGCCGGTTTGCACCGGGATCTCCGTGCCCCCGCTCATGTAGTAGCACTGCACGGCGTAATCGTGGATGGAGATCATGCAGTCATACAACGCCATGTCGATATGCTGTCCTTTACCACTCGTGACCCGGCCAAGCAGCGCCGCGCACACGGCGGCCACGCCGTGGATGCCGGTGTACATGTCCGCCACGGGAATGCGCAGCAGCGGCGGGGGCTCGCCCGGTACGCCAAGCTGTGCCAAGGCGCCGCTGCGCGCTTCGGCGATCAGCCCAAAACCGGGACGCCCGCTATCAGGCCCGGTATGGCCGTAGGCCGAGACCGAGCAATAGACGAGCTTGGGGTTAAGTTCCGAAAGCTGCTTGTAGCCGAGCCCGAGCTTCTCCAGCGCGCCGGGGCGGTAGTTTTCCACGAACACATCGGCGGTGGCGATGAGTTTGTGCATCAACGCCAACCCGCGCGGGTCTTTCAGGTCGATGCAGAGCCCTTGCTTGCCCATGTTTTGTTGCAGGAAATAGCCGCTCTGGCCGTCCTTGATCATCGCGTGGGCGCGTCCGGCGTCGCCCTCCTTCGGGCGCTCCACCTTGATGACCTCTGCCCCCATGGCGGCAAGGCAGCGTGAGAGAAACGGCCCGGCAAGAAAATGGCTGTAATCGATGACGCGAATGCCGGCGAGCGGCAGGTTTTGTTGGGTCATGGTTCTGCTCCTGGTTCAGGCGGTGGGCCGGCGGGGAATCATCAGCCGGTGCTCGCCCGTCTGCACGATCTCGCCATGCTGGTTGATGAGCTCGGAGGGCAGGGTGACAATGCCCCAGCCTGGGCGCTTCGCCGCGCGCTTGGTGCCGACGCTGAATTTCACATGCACCGTATCGCCGAGCTTGATCGGGAGCTTGAACGCCCATTCCCAGCCGAGCGACATGCCCGGCACAAAGCGGTAGTCAGCACGGGTCTTCAGCCCGTCGGCCAGAGAGAGGCCGAGCAGCCCATGCGCCACGCGCGTGCCGAAGGGAGTGGTTTTGGCGTATTCCTCGTCCATATGCACCGGGGTGAAATCTCCGGTGAGTTCCGCATAGGCAGTCACCATCGCTTCTGTCACGGTCACGCCGGGGGTGGTGCATTGCGTGCCGGGGATGGCGTCGTCCCAATAAAGTTCTTCGGTCATTTTTGTTTCTTCCTTCATGCGCGCGGGATCACGGCGAGGGCGGCGGCAACCGCGCCGGGACGTTCTTCCTGCAGAATTTCCACCTCCAGCCCGCCGGGCAGGCGCAGCCAGTTCGGGCCGCGGGGCAAGGCCGTGACGCCCCAGGCTTTTGCCGCCTTCAGCACCGCCGCCTGGTCCTCGACAAAGATGCCAAGATGCATGAGCCGGCCTTCAGGGCCGGTGAAGCCTGGGTCCTCGGCCAGTTGCAAGCCGCCCAGGGTCCAGACCTGGCGCGGCAGTTGGCCCGATGCGGGGATCTCCTCGCGCAGCGTCATGCCCAGCACCTCGCCAAAAAACCGGATGTGCCAGTCAATATCGGCGACTTTCAAAGCTACATGTTCCAGATAGGCGCGCATTTTTGTTCCTCCTTCAGGCTTTGCCGGGATAATCGGTGCAGGCGAGTTCGATGCCTTTGACGCAGGCGGCCAGCGTGGCATTCACCGGTGTGGGCACGGCGGCGGCTTTGCCCCAGCGCAGCACGGCGCCGTGAATGAAGTCGATTTCGGTTTTCTGCCCCTTCTCCAGGCTTTGCAGCATCGAGGTCTTGAATTGCGGCGGCAGACCGGCGCGGGCTTTTTCCCAGGCTTCACGCGGGTCCGTAACCGAGAGCGTCACACCGTGGGCCCGCGCCACGGTCATGGCTTCGGCAATGGCCGCGAGGGCGGTTTCCTCCAGCGCGGGCAGGCTGTAGAGCCCGCCGTAGGTCAGGCGCGTGATGGCCGTGAGCGCGCCGCCGGCGACGTTCACCAGCAGCTTGTCCCACATCGTGCCCATGATGTTGGACGAGACATGGGTGAGCAAACCGCCGGCATTCAGAACTTCGGCAATATCGCGCACGCGCTGTGTGGTTTTGCCGTCAAGCTCGCCGATGATCGTCTCCTTGCCTGCGATGCCCGCCCGTACCCGTCCCGGTTCGAGCCACACGCCCCCGACATAGGTTTTCGCGCCCAGCACCTGCGCGCGCCCGGCCACATCGGCGAGTATATCCTCATGCCCCAGCCCGTTTTGCAGAGACATCACCACCGTGTCCGGCCCGAGCAACGTGCGGGCGGACTCGATCGCCGCCTGGGTGTCGAAGGATTTGACCAGGATGATGACGAGATCGGCAATACCGATCCCCTCGATGCGGCTCCGGGCCTGCACCGCCACGCGGGTGGATACATCGCCCTCCAGCAGCTCCAGCCCGCTTTGGTTGATCGCTTCGATATGCGCGCGATTGCGGCCGGTGAGCCAGACATCCGCGCCGCCTCGGGCCAGTGCGCCAGCGATCGTGGAGCCCAGCGCTCCCGCGCCGATAATACAGATTTTCATGCCGTTTCCTTGAATGACGCCGTGCGTTCTAGCGCTGAATGGATTATGTAAGCGATGCATAAGAAGCAATTATGCTTATTGTGGATTGCAATAATGAGCGAAGATACCGGCCTGCTGGACGAAAAATTGCTGCGCCTGTTTGATGCGCTCTATGCGGCGCGCAGCGTCTCGCGCGCGGCGGTGCAACTGGGGCAGGCCCAGCCGACGGTCAGCATCTGGTTACGCCGCTTGCGCGAGGCGCTGGGAGACCCGCTTTTTGTGCGTACGGAGTCCGGTATGCTCCCCACGCCGCGGGCCGATGAGCTGGTGGGCACGGTGCGCGGCGCGCTGGAGTTGTTGCAGAAGCTCGCCGCCCCGCCGCCGCCCTATCATCCCGCCACCGATGCGCGGCGTTTTCGCGTCTGCATGACCGATGCGAGCCATGTGACGTTGCTGCCGAAGTTGCTTACCTATGTGCGCGCGGCGGCTCCCCTGGCCAGTGTGCAGGTCATGCGCATCGGCGAGGATACCGGCGGGCTGCTGCAATCGGGGGCTGCCGATCTGGCGCTCGGGCTGGTCCCGTCGCTCGATGCCGGGTTCTACCAGCAGGCGCTTTACACGCAGGATTGGGTCTGCCTGGTGCGGCCCGGCCACCCCCGGCTGGAGGCCGGGTTGAGCCGGGCTTCCTATGCTGCGCGACAATCAACATGAGAACGCGCGTCAATCTGGATGAGAATCCCGTGTGGGGGGAGGCTGTGAGGGCGTAGCCCGAGCAGGCTCCCCCCACACGGGAGGCATTTCCCTTTTTGGGCTGTGTCTGGC
>JAJZCG010000082.1 GCA_021846225.1 Pseudomonadota bacterium
GGCGAAAGACCTCGCGCCCGTTCATGACCAGATGACCTGGTTTGTCAGGTTGACCGACCGCGCCGTCAACATAGAGAATATCGGTCAGGGTGCCGTCGGAGTGCAGATGGGTGGAGAGAATGCCGGGGCCGTCCTCCGCCACGTCGCGGGCGCTGAGCAGCACGGCGCCCGCGCCATCGCCAAATAAAACGCAGGTGCCGCGATCAGCAAAGTTGAGGATGCGGGAATAAACCTCGGAGCCGATCACAAGAATGTGATCGGCCTGGCCGGCGCGGAGCATCGCCTCGGCAATGCCAAGACCATAGATGAAGCCGGAGCAGGCGGCCGAAATATCAAACCCGAAGGCGTTTTTGGCGCCCAGCATCCCCTGCACATGCACGGCGGTGGAGGGAAAAGCTTGATCCGGCGTGGAGGTGGCCAGGATGATGGCGCCGACATCCTCCGGCGCGATGCCTGCGGTGGCCAGGGCGCCGCGCGCGGCTTCTGTGCCCATGAAGGCGCAGGTTTCATGCCGGGCGGCGAAGTGGCGCTGGCGGATGCCTGTGCGCTCCACGATCCATTCGTCGGAAGTGTCCACGCGCTCCGCCATTTCGGCGTTGGAGACGATTTTTTCCGGCAGGTAGGTGCCGATGCCGGCCAGGACGGCGCGGCGGCGCAAATGCTCAGACATCGGGGTTGGCTGCCTGTTCGGAGGCGAGAATGGCGCGGTCCATCGCGGCCAGCCCCTCGGCGATACGGCTGTTGAAATCGTTGCGTATCATATCCATCGCCACATCCACCGCATGCGCAAATCCTTCAGCATCCGTTCCGCCGTGGGATTTGACCACCACGCCGTTCAATCCGAGCAGCACCGCGCCGTTGTAGCGGCGGGGGTCCAGCAGCTCGCGCAGGCGCCGCAACGCGCCGCGTGCGAGCACATAACCGGCTTTGGCGAGCGGCCCGGAGGCGAAAACCCGCTTCAGCAGGTCGCCGACCAGCTTGAAGGCGCCCTCCCCGGTTTTCAGCGCGACGTTGCCGGTGAAGCCGTCAGTCACGATGACGTTGACCGTGCCCGCGGTGATGTCGTGACCTTCGATGAAGCCGTAGAACTGCGCGCCGATCGGGCTTTCGCGCAGCGTGGCGGCGGCGGTGCGGAGGATGTCATTCCCCTTGCCTTCCTCGGAGCCGACATTGAGCAGGCCGATGGTGGGCGCGGGCAGACCCAGCACGATTTTGGCGAACATCTCGCCCATCAGGGCGAATTCGACCAGATTGCGGGAGTCGCAGACCACGTTGAGGCCGAGATCCAGCATTACGACATCGCCTCTGGCCGAGGGGGCGGTTGCCGCCATTGCCGGGCGGTCAATCCCTTGCAAGGTTTTGAGGACAATTTTGGAGAGGGCGAGCAGCGCGCCGGTGTTGCCGGCGGAGATCACCCCGGCGGCCTGGTTATTATGCACCGCGTCGATCGCGCGGCGCATCGAGGAATCGCGCATCCGCAAGGCGACCGTCGGCTTCATGTCGCCAGTGATGATGGCGCCTGCGTGGTGCAGCGTGCTCTGGGCCTTGAGGCGCTTGGTCTTGGCGAGCAGCGGCGCCAGCACCGCTTCATCGCCGAACAACAGGAAACGGGCCAGCGGATGCCGCACCGCGGCAATCTCGAGCCCGGCGATAATCGCCTCGGGCGCGTGATCCCCCCCCATGGCATCCACAGCCAGTATATTGCTCCGGCTCATTGCATGCCCTTGGGGGAGATTCCTGTTGCCGATTTTACCGAACGAAAGGCTTTAGACGCGAACGACACCCTTGGCGGTCTTGCCGGAGGCGACGACTTCACGGTTATCATAATGGCCGCAATGGGCGCAGACATGGTGCGGGCGCTTGAGCTCACCGCAGTTGCCGCATTCCGCGTGCGCTTCCGCGCGCAAAGCCTGATGGCTGCGGCGCATGCCGGCGCGCGAGGGGGAGGTTTTACGTTTAGGAACGGCCATAGCTGCTGCAACCTTAAAAAATACGGTAAAGAGGAACGAGAGGCGCGGCGTAGCAGAGGCGCCGCTGTGTCGCAAGTCATAGATGCCACGCGAAGGCGGAAGGGCTGGTGACGGGCGGGGAATTTATGCGTCAGCACCGCCTTTGCGGGCCTTGAGCGCGGCGAAGGGGCTTTCCGGCTCGCCGCTGAATTCGGCCGGGAGGGTGGCGCCGGGCTTGCGCGGGTAAGGGTCCAGCGCCAGGGCGAGCTGTTCGGCCAGGGCTTCGCCGAGGTCCAGCAGATCGGCCGTGTAGGGGATTTCATCCGGGCCTTCGAGGGTTTCGGGGTCCAGCTCCACGCCCTCGGACTCGGGCAGGCTCTGCGCGGGGACGAATCGCAGCTCACATTCCTCGTCGATGCGGGTGTCGAACGGCTCCAGGCTGACGACGCAGGTTTGCGTGACCTTGGCCTGCATGCGCAAACGCGCGGCGATGACCCCGGCGCGCTCATGACGGAGCGCGAACTCCCCCCGCAGCAGGGCAATGCCCGGCAGGCTGAAGCGCGACGCCAGCTCCGCGCGGGTTGGCTCGTCGGCCAGCAGTATATGTTCCTGCGTGGCTTCTTTAATATGTGAGGCCCTGATGGGCCGGTGAAAATTCTGTTCCATGCCCTAGATATAGGCTGACTGCATTGACACGGAAGCCCCTGCCGTGAGACCCAACCGGCTGAGATACCCTCTCCAAGCTCTTTAAGGACCCCAAGCGTGCGCCCTGCCCCGCTGTCATTGACGACCCTGCTCTGCGCGATACTGACCTTGCCGGGCTGCGCCGTGTTCACCGACGCGCCGCATTACCGCGGCATCGCCGTGACGCAGCATGACCTTAACGAGCTGACGCCCGGGATTTCCAGCCAGGCCGATGTGCAGGCGCTGCTCGGGCCGCCGACCTTCGTGGAGCAGTTCGACAATAATAACTGGGACTATGTCAGCCAGATCACGAAAATCCGCATCGGCCAGACCGAGGGCGTGAAGCGCCAGCATGTCGTGGTGCTGAAGTTCAACAATAACGGCATTCTGCAGGGCATTTCGGAGAAAGATCTAAAGAATCGCGTGTATGTCGCGATGGATGGCGCGCAGACGCCGGTGCCGGGCGGCAAGCCGAGTTTCATCCGCCAGCTGATCGGCGGGGTTGGCAGCTACAACCCGCTGGGAGCCGCGGCGGACACCAGCAGCGCCAGCTCAAGCGCCAGCAGCCTCGGCGGCGCCCCGGCCGGTGGCCCCAGCAGCGGCAGCGGGTTTTAGCCCATGAAACGGCGGGATTTGCTTAACGGCCTTTCACTCGCCACAGTCTCTCTCGCCAGCGCGCGGGCGCAATCCGTGCTGGGCGTTACCAGCGCTTCCGCACCCGCGGCCCCCGCCGCAACGGGGAGCGGAGCGCAGGCCGCCAAGCTCGACGATACGGTGGGCGAAGGGTTCAACCGCATTGTCATGATCCGCTGGGGCGATGCCGTGCTGCCCAATGCGCCGCCGTTCAACCCGGACGCGCTGAACGCGGATCAGGCCCGGGCGCAATTTCCCTATGACGGCGTGATCGCCGCGATGATCTCCCCGCCCCCGGCGCAGGATGGTATTCCCCGGCTGGTGATGGTGGTGGCCAACCCGGCGGCGCCGGCGCGCATGGTTTTTCCCGGCGGGGTTGATAATCCCGCCGTGGCCGGGCGGTTGCAGGGCGCGACCATCCTGAACCTGCAATACATGTCCGGCCGTTGGGTGACGGTTGATGGCGGCTATCAGTCGCGCCGCATTACGGATGGCACGCTCTGCGAAATCACCGGGCCCGTGGCGCCGGTTATCGGCAGTACCGTGCAGGGCTTGCTGGCGCCGCAGGCGGGCTGCGCCACCCCCTGGGGCAGTGTACTGCTGGCCGAGGGCCATGCCGCGCCCTGGCTGAAGCGCCTCGCGGGGGTGGGTTATGGCTATGGCGACCCGGCGCAGGCGCCGCGCTTTGGCTGGGTGAGCGAGCTGGACGCGCTGCATCCGGGGTCGATACCGGCGAAGCGCACGGCGCTGGGGCGTTTTGCGCGCGCGGGGATCGCCGCCACGGCAACGCAGGACGGCCGGGCGGTTATTTTCATGAGCCAGGATGCCCCAGGCGGGTATCTGTTCCGCTTTATCGCCGCCGCCGCCGCAACCGGCGGCACGGCGCTGGATTCAGGCACGCTGGCAGTGGCCCAGATTACCGCCGGCGGTGTTGCCTGGCTCGATCTGCCGGGTACGATTCCGGGTCTGGTGGGCGCGGTGAACGCCGCCGCCGATGCCGGAGGCTCGGCCTTTGACGCGCCGGGTGGAATCGCCATCAGCCCGGACGGAGGGACGATCTACCTCGCTTGCGCCGGAAACCCCGCCCGCACGGCGCCCGATGCGCTCAACCCGCGCGCGGGGGACGGCAACGGGCATATCGTGGCGCTGATGCCGCCGGGCGGCGATGTGACCGCGAAAAATTTTGCCGGAAAGGTGGTTCTGGCCGCAGGCAACCCGGCCACCACGGCGGGCACGGACTATGTGGCGGGCTCCAGCGGCTGGCTGCGCAAGCCACGCACGCTGAATCTGGCCGCCACGGGTGAGCTGTGGATCGGCACCGACCAGGGCGGCGACACCAGCGAGGGCGCGGACGGGTTGTTTGTGATGCAGACCGCCGGGCCCAGCCCTTATCTGCTCACAACCGCTTATCTCGCGCCGGTTGGTGCGGCGATGGGCGGCGTTGGTTTTGATAACCGGACGATTTTCGCGGCGGTGCGCCATCCGGGCGCCACGCCTTCCGCCAGTTTTGATGCGCCGGCGACCCGCTGGCCGACATTGCTGCCCAACATGCCGCCGCAGACCACCATTATCGGTCTGGTGCGGGTTTAGAGCCGGGCACCAGCAGCGCGTTCAGCGACTCGCGCAATGAGGGGCTGAGCGCGGCGGAGCGGCTGGTTGCCGGGTCCACCTGAACCACGACAGCCTCGCAGGTGGCCACGCATTTCTCGCGTTGGAACAGGGCCTGGGTTATGGCGACCGAGCTGTTGCCGATGGTTTTGACGGCTGAACCGATCTCGACCGTGCCCGGCAGATGGATCTCGGCCAGATAGTCGATGGTGATGCGCGCCAGGACAAAGTTGAAGCCTGGCTCGGTAAGGCGCCGGCCCGCGGCCTCAAGCAAGGCAACGCGGCCGGTTTCCAGAAAAGTGGCGAAGGCGACGTTGTTCACATGGCCCTGGCGGTCGGTGTCGCCGTAGCGGAGCTTGTCGTAGGTCTGGGAGGGAAAATCCGTCAGCCGTGGGGGGGAGCTCATTCAGATATGGTCCTTCTCTGGCAGCAGCTTGCCAGGATTGAAGAGGTTTTGCGGGTCCAGCGCGGCTTTGAGGGCGCGCATGAGGTCCAGATCCACCGCTGATTTATGCGCGCGCATGCCCGGGAGGCGGAACTGGCCGATGCCGTGTTCGGCGGAGAAGCTGCCGCCGCGGGCCACTGCCAGGGCTTCGACATCGGCGGTGATGGCCGCCTTGCGGGTGGCGAGGCTGGCGAGGGTCTGGCCCGCCGGCGGGCGGATGTTGATATGCAGATTGCCATCGCCCAGATGGCCGAACACGTTCAGCCTGCAATCGGGGTATTTTTCCGCCACCAGGGCTTCGATCGCCGCGACGGTCTCGGGGATGGCGGCCAGAGGCACCGCGATGTCGTGCTTGACCGCGCCGCCCTCGCGCAATTCCCCCTCCGGCACAGCCTCGCGCATGGCGATGAACCCCTGCGCCTCACGCGTGGACTGGGCGATGACAACATCCTGCGTGAGGCCGGATTCCAGGGTTTCGCCCAGCAGGCGCTCCAGCGTGGCGGCGGGGGTGGCGGCGGCATCAAGGGCTGAGAGTTCGAGCAGCACATAAGCGGGCGCGCCAAAGGGCAGCCGCCCGCCGGGGGTGTGGGCGGCGCCGAGCTGCATCGCCGGGCCGTCGATGAACTCGCATAAAGTGAGCGCGGGGCCGCATTGATGCCGCAGCCGCGTGAACAGCTCCAGCGCCGCCGCGACATCCGCCACCCCCGCCAGGGCGCAGGCCTGGGCGCTTGGCGCGGGGTAGAGCCGCAGGGTGGCGGCGGTGATGATGCCAAGCGTGCCCTCCGCGCCGATGAAAAGCTGCTTGAGGTCGAGGCCGGTGTTATCCTTGCGCAGGGCGCCAAGGCCATTCCAGATGCGGCCATCGGCCAGCACGGCCTCCAGCCCCAGCACCTGGGCGCGGGTGGAGCCGTAGGAGAGCACCTGCATGCCGCCGGCGTTGGTGGAGATGATCCCGCCGATCTGCGCCGAGCCCTCCGCGCCGAAGCTGATGGGAAAAAGCTTGTTGGCGCGCGCCGCCGCCTCGCGCACCGCGTGCAGGGTTGCGCCCGCCTCGGCGGTGATGGTGTCACCCACCGGGTCCAGCGCGCGGATTTGGCGCAACCGGCGCAGGTTGAGGATGATCTGGTTGCCGCCGGGGGCCGGCACGCCGCCCGCCACGAGGCCGGTATTGCCGCCCTGGGGGACGATTTTGACCCCCTCCCCGGCGCACAGCTTCACGATTGCCGCCACCTCGGCGGTGGATTGCGGCAGCACGGCGCAGAGCGCCTCGTGGTGCGAGAGCTGGCGCCAGTCGGTCTCGTAGGCCGCGCGGTCAGCCGGGGCGGTGAGAACCGCGCCCTCCCCGGCAATCTCACGCAGGGCGGCGAGCAACGCCATCAGGCTGGTTTCGTGGATTTGCTCATCTTATGGGCCAGAGCCTCCTCCGCCGTGCCGACGCCGCCATGCGCCGCCGACCACGCCATGGGGTTCTCCAGAAACTTGCGCACGCCGGTGAGCGCCGAGTCGGAGAAATAGGGCTGGCTTTTGGCCGCCTCCAGAACGTCCCACCAGGTGCATAGGTGATGCAGCGAAATATCCATGCTCGCCAGGGTCTCGAAGCTGCCGGGGAAGACGCCGTAGAAAAACACCACGAAGGTGTGGTTGCAGACGGCGCCCGCATCGCGCAGGGCCTTGGCGAACTGGATCTTGGAGCCACCGTCGGTGGTCAAATCCTCCACCAGCAGGGTGTTCATGCCCTCGGGCACATCGCCCTCGATGAGGGAGTTGCGGCCAAACCCCTTGGGCTGCTTGCGGATATAGGCCATCGGGGCGCCCATGCGCTCGGCGATCCAGGCGGCGAAGGGGATGCCCGCCGTCTCGCCGCCGGCCACGGCCTGGATGGCCTCATAGCCGATGTGGCGGCTGATTTTCTCAACCGCCAGGTCGCAGATTTTGGCGCGCGCGCGGGGGAAGAAGATGATCTTGCGGCAGTCGATATAGACCGGGGATTTCCAGCCGGAGGTGAGCGTGTAGGGCTCCTCCGGGCGGAAGTTCACCGCCTTGATTTCCAGCAGCAGCTTGGCCGTGGTCAGCGCCGCGTCCCTGTCCCAGTCGCTCGCCCAGTCAATTTTCGCCGCAATCCGCCCACTCATGGTTCAACTCCTCAGAATCCTGGGGTTTTCCTATCCCGAGTTGCGCAACCCGTCCATGCGGGGGCTGAGCATTGGGCAGGCTTGTCTCCCCGGCCTGGAATGATATGGAAGTTGCCATAATACAAGGAGCGTTGCGCATGGCGAAAATCAAGGTAAAAACCCCGGTCGTGGAGATGGACGGCGATGAGATGACCCGGATCATCTGGGGCTTCATCAAGGAGAAGCTGATCCTCCCCTACCTCGACATCGACCTGAAATATTACGACCTCGGCATCGAGTACCGCGACCAGACCGACGACCAGGTGACGCTGGACGCCGCGCACGCCACCAAGAAATACGGCGTGGGCGTGAAATGCGCGACCATTACGCCCGATGAGGCGCGGGTTGTGGAATTCGGCCTGAAGAAGATGTGGCGCAGCCCGAACGGGACCATCCGCAATGTGCTGGACGGCACCATCTTCCGTGAGCCGATCATCTGCAAAAACGTGCCGCGCCTGGTGCCGCACTGGTCGGAGCCAATCGTGATCGGCCGTCACGCCTATGGCGATATTTACCGCGCGGTGGAGTTGAAGGTGCCCGGCGCGGGTAAAGTTGAGCTGACCTACACCCCCGCCGATGGCGGCGCGCCCGTGAGCCTGGAAGTGCATGACTTCAAAGGTGCGGGCGTGACCATGGGCATGCACAACACCCTCGCCTCGATCGAGGGGTTTGCGCGCGCCAGCTTCAACTACGGGCTGATGCGCAAATACCCGGTTTATCTCTCGACCAAGAACACGATTTTGAAAGCCTATGACGGCACCTTCAAGGATGCCTTCGAGGCGATCTTCAACAACGAGTTCAAGGCGAAATACGATGCCGCCGGGCTGACCTATGAGCACCGGCTGATCGACGACATGGTGGCCTGCGCGCTGAAGTGGAGCGGCGGGTATCTGTGGGCGTGCAAGAACTACGATGGCGATGTGCAGTCCGACATCGTGGCGCAGGGCTTTGGCTCGCTCGGGCTGATGACCTCGGTGCTGCTCAGCCCCGATGGCCAGACCGTTGAGGCCGAGGCCGCGCACGGCACGGTGACGCGCCATTACCGCGACCACCAGAAAGGCAAGCAGACCTCAACCAACCCGATCGCCAGCATTTTCGCCTGGACGCGCGGGTTGATCTATCGCGGCCAGTTTGACGGCACGCCCGATGTGGTGGCCTTCGCCGAGACGCTGGAGAAGGTCTGCGTGCAGACGGTGGAGGCCGGGTTCATGACCAAGGATCTGGCGACGCTGATCTCCAAGGATGCGCCCTGGATGAACACCCAGGACTTCCTTGACAAGCTCGACAGCAATCTGAAGATCGCGATGAAATAACCCCTGCCCTGGCCACTGGTTTTGCCGGTGGCCAGGGAGTTTATCCTGATCGCTTTAAGTGCGCTCGAGCGAACCTCAAACGATCAGACTCTAGCCATTTTTCAGAGGGCGATTCACGCTTTCGGTTCGCTCGGTTGAGCAAAACCTCAAACGATCGCACTCTGGCCATTTGTGAGAGGGCGATTCACGCTTTCGGTTCGCTCGGTTGAGCGAACCTCAAACGATCGCACTCTGGCCATTTTTCAGAGGGCGATTCACGCTTTCGGTTCGCTCGGTTGAGCGAACCTCAAACGATCGCACTCTGGCGCAAATCTGGCGGGGTTGCTTCGGCCTTGAGCAGGGCGATGGCTTCGGCCAGAGGCAGAATTTGCTGCGCGGCACCACCTAAGCGCCGGATGGCGATAGTGCGCTCCTCGGCCTCCTTACGGCCCACCACCAATATGTTGGGAACATAGCGCAGGGAGTGGTCGCGGATTTTGGCGTTGATCTTCTGGTTGGAGAGATCGGCCTCGGCGGCCAGGCCGGCAGCGCGCAGTGCAGCCGCAACTTCCTCGGCATAGGCATCAGCATCGGAGACGATGGTGGCGACGACGGCCTGCGTGGGGGCCAGCCAGAGCGGGAAGCGGCCGGCGTAGTTCTCGATGAGGATGCCGATGAAACGCTCGAAACTGCCGATGATGGCGCGGTGGAGCATCACCGGGCGCGCGCGCGTGGAATCGGCGGTGACGTATTCGGCATCCAGCCGCTCGGGCAGCACGAAATCGACCTGGATGGTGCCGCATTGCCAGTCACGGCCGATGGCGTCGCGCAGGACGAATTCCAGTTTCGGGCCGTAGAAGGCGCCTTCGCCGGGGTTGAGCTCATAGGAGACGCCGGCGGCCTCGCAGGCGGTCTTCAGCGCGGCTTCGGCGCGGTCCCATACATCGTCCGCCCCGGCGCGCTCGGCCGGACGGTCGGAGAATTTGACCGCAAAACTCTCAAAGCCGAAATCCTTGTAGACGGATTCCAGCAGTTCGACGAATTTGACCGTCTCCGGGGCGATCTGGTCCTCGGTGCAGAAAATATGCGCGTCGTCCTGCGTGAAGGCGCGCACGCGCATGATGCCGTGCAGCGCGCCTGATGGCTCGAAGCGGTGGCAGGCGCCGAATTCGGCCATGCGCAGGGGCAGCTGGCGGTAGGAGCGCAGGCCCTGCTTGAAGATCTGCACATGGCAGGGGCAGTTCATCGGCTTGAGCGCCAGGGTGGAGTCTTCGTCCACCACCTCGGCGATGAACATATGCTTGCGGTATTTGTCCCAGTGGCCGGATTTCTCCCACAGCTTGCGGTCCACCAGCTGCGGGGTGCGCACTTCCTCATAGCCCGCGGTATCGAGGCGGCGGCGGATGTAGGATTCCACCGTGCGGTAGAGTTTCCAGCCCTTCTGGTGCCAGAAGATGCTGCCCACGGCTTCTTCCTGGATGTGGAAGAGGTCCATCTCGCGGCCGATGCGGCGGTGGTCGCGGCGTTCGGCTTCCTCGAGTTGCAGCAGATAGGCGTCCAGCTCCTTCTGGTCGCGCCAGGCGGTGCCGTAGATGCGGCTGAGCATGGGGTTTTTGGAATCGCCGCGCCAATAGGCGCCCGCGGTCTTCATCAGCTTGAAGGCTGTGCCGGCATCGCCGGTGGTGCGCAGATGCGGGCCACGGCAGAGGTCGAACCACGCGCCCTGATGGTAGATGGTGATGGTCTGGTCCGCCGGCAGGTCGCGGATCAGCTCGGCCTTGAAGCGCTCGCCCTTGCTCTCGAACAGCGCGATGGCCTCATCGCGCGCAAGCACCTGGCGCGTGAAGGGCGCGTTGGCGGCGATGATCTCGCGCATTTTGGCCTCGATGACGGGAAGGTCATCGGGGGTGAAGGGCTCGTTGCGGGCGAAATCGTAATAGAAGCCGTTCTCGATGGAGGGGCCGATGGTGACCTGGGTGCCGGGGTAGAGCGCCTGCACGGCCTCAGCCAGAATATGGGCGGTGTCGTGGCGGATCAGCTCCAGCGCCGCATCGTCCTTGCGGGTGATGAATTTGACCGCGGCATCCTCGGTGATCTGGCGGGAGATATCCATCCCGGCGCCGTTGACGGCCATGGCCAGCGCCGCGCGGGCGAGGCCGGGGCCGATGGCGGCGGCGATTTCCGTGCCCGTGACGGCACCGTCGAACTGGCGTGTGCTTCCGTCGGGCAGGGTGATAACAGGCATATGAACTCTCAGATGTTAAAGATGGCGCGTTATGGCAGGGAGGCGAGCACCTGTGCAACCGGGAGATCGTGCAGGTTTGGCGCGCGGAGAATGACGGGCCAGCCGCCATCGGGGTAGCGCGGGGCGGTGAGTGCTGGATCAGACGCGGCGGAGAACAGCACGACCGAGGGGATGCCAAGCACCGCCGCGAGGTGCATGGGGCCGGTGTCGTTGCCAATGGCGAGCGATGCGCGCGCGGCGATCGCGGCAAGCTCGAAGAAACTGGTCTGCCCCGCGAGGTTGAGGCCGGGGATGGCGCGGGCGAGCTCCACCTCCGCCTTGCCGCCCACGATGACGGCGGGCAGCGGCAGCGATTGCGCGAGCTGGGCGAAGTTCTGCTCCGGCCAGCGCTTCTCCGGCCGGTGCGGGGCGGCGCCGGGAACCAGCAGGATGAACTGTTCCGGCAGGTTGAAGCCTGAAATGTCAGCGCGCAGGAGCCAGGAGAGATCCGGCACCGGGAGGGCTGGAATCCCCGCGGCGCGCAACTGGCCCGCCAGGCGCTCGCGGGTGTGGGTGGTCTCGCGGTTGGGGGCGGCATCAGGGAAGGCGCAGCCCTTGGCGATGCCTGACCAGGGCGGGCGCCCGGCCAGGGTGAAATAGCGCGTGCTGCGGCCGGAGGTTTGCAGATCATACACCATGGCGAAGCCGCGCAGCTGGCGGCGCAGGCGCCACAAGGCGTGCAGATTCCAGAATTTAGGGCGGGCGTCGGTCTCGATGGCGTCAAACCAAGGGCTTGCGGCCAGCAGCGGCGCGAAGGGCCTGGTGGTGAGCAGGGTGATATGCGCGCGCGGGTAGGCGGCGCGGATGGCGGCCATGGCGGGCAGGCTGAGCAGAATGTCGCCCAGGGCGCCGTGCTTGATGACGAGAACCTTCATGCCAGCAGCTCCGCGTAGACATTGAGCACCGCCTGCTGCATGGCCGCGATGGAGTGGTTTTGGCGGATATGCGCGCGCGCGTGGCGGCCCCAGGCGATGCGCTCACCGGCGGACATGTCCAACGCCGCATCAATGGCCTGCGCCAGGGCGGCGGCATCGCCGGGCGGGACGAGAAAGCCGGTCTCGCCGGGGAGAATCGTCTCGCGCGCGCCGCCGTGGTCCGTCGCGATGACAAGGCGGCCCATGGCCTGGGCCTCGACGATGGTGCGCCCGAAGGCCTCCGGGTCAGTCGAGGCGTTAACCACAATGTCAGCCAGCATCATAGCGGCTGGCATGTCCTCGTTGTGCCCCACGATACGCAGGCGCGCCGCCACGCCGAGATTTTCGGCCAGCGCGGCGAGGCTGGCGGCGTAGGCGCCGCGCCCCTGGTCGCCGCCGGCGAGGATGGCGATGGCATCCGCATGGCGCAGGCGGGCCAGGGCGGCGATGAGGGTTTTTTGGCCTTTCCAGGAGGTGAGCCGGCCGGGGAGCATGATGAGGGGTTGGTCCATGTCCACCCGCCAGTCCCGCGCGAGGCGGGAGATGCGGTCCCCCAGGACGTTGGCGGGGTCGAACTTCACGGTATCAACGCCGCCGTGGATGACGCGGATTTTATCGCCGCCCAGGCCGTAGCGGGCGTGGATCAGCCCGGCCACGAAGGTGCTGACCGCGATCACGCGGTCCCCACGCGCCATGACCGCGTTATAACGATGCTTGAAGGCGTTTTTTTCGCTGTAGACGCCGTGATAGGTGGTCACGAACGGGGTGTGCGTGCGCCGCGTGGCCCAGTAGGCGGACCAGGCGGGCGCGCGCGAATGGGCATGCACGATATCCACCCTGTATTCACCGATGAGCTTTTCCAGCCGTTTGGCGTTGCGGCGGATGGTGAAGGGCGATTTGCTGGCCAGCGGCAGGTTGATGATCCGCGCCCCCGTGCGCAGGGCCGCGTTGCTGAGCGCGCCGGGCTCGGCGGCGATGAGCGCGATATGCCCGCAGG